>CAZLYS010000317.1:0-5844 GCA_964563415.1 uncultured Halomicronema sp. | reverse complement strand
TGCTGCAGTTTGATTACCACGACATTCGCGTCAATCTGCTGGATACCCCTGGTCACCAGGACTTTAGTGAAGACACCTATCGCACGCTGGCGGCAGCAGACAATGCCGTCATGCTGGAGGATGCCGCGAAAGGGTTAGAGCCCCAGACCCGCAAGCTGTTTGAAGTGTGCCGGATGCGATCGCTTCCCATCTTTACTTTCTTCAACAAGATGGATCGCCCAGCCCGCGAGCCGCTCGAATTGCTGGATGAAATTGAACAAGAATTAGGGTTAGCGACCTACGCCGTCAATTGGCCCATTGGCATGGGTGAAGATTTTCGCGGTGTATTTGATCGACGCACACGCCAGTTCCACTTGTTTGAGCGGACCGCCCACGGCAGTAAAGCCGCCGGTCAAACGATTATTGATTTGGGTGACCCGCGCATTGAAGATCTGGTTGATCAAAGCCTCTACTACCAATTCAAAGAAGAGTTGGAAATGATTGAGGAATTGGGCTCTGAGTTAGACATTGACGCGATTCATGCGGGGCAGCTCTCGCCTGTATTTTTTGGCAGTGCCATGACTAACTTTGGAGTGCAGCTCTTTCTCGACGCGTTTATGGACTACGCCCTGAAGCCGACGCCGCGCAACAGCACCCAAGGAGAAATTGACCCGACGACAGAAGATTTCTCTGGGTTTGTCTTCAAACTCCAGGCTAATATGGATCCAAGGCACCGCGATCGCGTGGCCTTTATCCGAGTCTGTTCTGGCAAGTTTGAGAAAGATATGGTCGTGAACCATGCGCGATCGGGCAAGAACGTGCGGCTCTCACACCCGCAGAAGCTGTTTGCTCAAGGACGCGAGTCTCTGGAAGAGGCCTTTCCCGGAGATGTGATTGGTTTGAATAATCCTGGCGTGTTTGCGATCGGGGACACCATTTATCAAGGGCAAAAGTTGGAATATGAGGGCATTCCTTGCTTCTCGCCTGAGCTGTTTGCCTACTTGAAAAACCCTAACCCCTCTAAGTTCAAGCAGTTCCATAAAGGCGTGACGGAATTGCGAGAAGAGGGCGCAGTACAAATCATGTTCTCCGCTGATGAATCTAAGCGCGATCCGATTCTGGCGGCGGTAGGCCAACTGCAGTTTGAGGTCGTGCAGTTCCGCCTCCAAAACGAATATAACGTCGAAACTCGACTGGAACCGTTGCCCTATAGTGTCGCTCGCTGGGTCGAAGGCGGTTGGGAAGCGTTGGAAAAAGCGGGACGTTTGTTCAATACCACAACAGTCAAAGATAGTTGGGGACGACCTGTGCTCCTTTTCCGCAACGAGTGGAATGTGAACCAAGTTGAAGGTGATCATCCTGGCCTCAAGCTGCGGAAGACTGCACCCGTGGTTGCTGGCCAGCAGGTTGCAGATCTCTAGACGGTAAAGCTTCCAGTCACCATAAGTCCTAATCATGAATCAATCGATAAGGAAACCACCTGACCGGTTGATTCATAGTGACCAACTCAGAGTTGCTAGCTACTCAGCTTCTTCTGCACTAGCGCCAATCAGGACTTCGCCTTGCAGCATCTTCTGGGCGGCTTCTAAGAGTGCTTCTTCTAGATAGGGCTTAGTAAAGTAGCCGCTAGCTCCCAAATCGACTGCCATTTGCCGGTGACGGTCAGCACCGCGTGAGGTCAGCATTGCAATGGGGATATTCTTCAGCATGCTGTCCTTCTGCATTCTGGATAGAAGTTCTAAGCCATCCATACGAGGCATCTCGATATCGCAGAAGACCAAGTCGCAGGGGAGCCCCGAGCGCATTTTTTCCCAAGCTTCTTGACCATCGCGGGCTTGTTCGACCCGATAGCCGACTTTGTTGAAACTCATCGACAGCAGCTCTCGAACTGTAATCGAGTCGTCCACAATCAGCACTGTGGGCTCGCTCTTGACGGGTGCTTCTTCTTCTGGTGGCAGCTCGACCTGCGACCAGAGCGACGAGCCCGCTTCACGACGTACTCTACCCTGAGCGATATCGATAAGTTCTAAAACGTCGCCAATCGGCATCACCCGACCATCGCCTAGCACCGTCGCACCAGCAATGCCCATGGGTTTGGGAACCGGTCCTTCGATTTGTTTAATTACAATTTCTTGCTCGCCTAAGACACGATCGACTTGGATACCAATGTAGGTATTCGCGTTACGCAACACCACAATCGAAACCATGTCGTCGTCTTGACTGCCACCATAAACGCGGCCTCGGCCCAGCGCCCGATTGAACTGCAAAAGATCAGACAACGGCTGGAAGGTCAGCGACATATCGCGCCATTGGATGTAAGACTGCTCGTTTTCGTTGGTCTGAACGCGATCGCGGGGCACATCGAACATATCTTCCACCCCATCCATCGGGAAGGCAATGCGAGCTTGGTTGTTTAGGCAGCTCAACGCCTTCGAAATACTCAGGGTCAGTGGCAGACGGATGGTAAAGCTCGTGCCTTTGCCGAGTTCTGAGTCAATATTGATGGAGCCGCGGATTTCGGATAACGCAGTCCGCACAACGTCCATCCCGACGCCCCGCCCCGCGAAGTCATCCGCCTGATCGCGGGTGGTAAAGCCATGATTGAAGATAAGCTCGTACGTTTCGAGCTTGTTCATTCGCTCAGCTTCGGCCTGGGTAATCAACCCTTTTTGAATGGCTTTACGCTTGAGCACATCTGGGTTGATACCGGCGCCATCATCTTCGATGTAAATGACGGTTTGGTTGCCTTGATAGAAAGCGCGAACGGTAATCTTGCCTTCCCGAGGCTTGCCGAGGGCTGCCCGTTCCTCAGGCGATTCAATGCCGTGGGTGATCGCGTTATTGACCAAGTGGGTCATGGGATCATAGAGGCGCTCCAACAGCATTTTGTCGATGAGCGTGTCTCGCCCTTCCACGACAAGGCGAGCTTCTTTGCCACATTTGATCGAAATGTCTCGGACGGCTCTCGGTAAGCGATCGGCAGTCTGAGCAAAAGGCACCATGCGAGCCTTGTTCAACCCTTCTTGCAATTGCGTGGTGACTTGGCGAAACTGGCGGGCAATCTGGTCTGTCGATTCAACTGTGTAGGCAATGTCAGACGAAGACTCTCGCACTCGGACAATGAGTTCGATCATCTCCTGGGTCAAGGTATGGAAGCCGGTGAAGCGATCCATCTCTAGCGCATCAAAGCTGGCACCAGTCGCGTGGCTATCGCCGTTACTGTCATTGCTGGTTGTAGAGAGCCGACTCCCCCCTGATTGAAAAGCCTGCCGACTAGCCAACAGCGAGCTTTCTAGGAGCGATCGCTCATAGAGGTCACGCATACGTTGACCGACGTCATTTAACTGTTGTACTTGGAAGAGTAGATTATCCAGGAACTGTCGGAAACGGTCTTGGTCTTGCTCCAGAGAATTCCGGTTGACAACGAGCTCACCTACCAGGTTGTTCAGATTGTCTAGGTGTTTGACCGAAACCCGCATCGTCTGATCGACAATGCCGCCAACCCGCCGAGCAGATCGACTCGGCCCGGGTGAGCGCATGCTAGATGCGCCCCCACCCAAGGTTTGATCGGCTTCTTCTAACAGTTTTTCAAGATCGCCAAACTCATCTCCCCCAATGTCATCAGGATCGGCTTCGACAGCAGCACTATCTTCACCGATAAGGGCATCTAGGTCATCAAAGTCGTCATTGGTGTCGCTGATAGCAGCGACGCTCTCTTCAACCGGGGGGGCGCTGTCGAGTAAGGCATCTAATTCATTAAATTCATTGTTATCGATGTCTAAGTCGTTAAGACTGGTGGGGTCTGCGGCCATGTCAGCTGTGTTGTCACTGAGCATAGCGTCCAAGTCATCAAAGCTGTCGGCATTGTCATCTGGATCTGCTGTGACTGCGGCAGTTTCGTCTAAATCAAAATCTAGATCACCGAGCGCCGTGTCAGTGTCTTGGTCACCGCTATCTAGATCTACAATTGCCGCCGTTGTTTCGGCAATATCGCTAGTGTCACCCAAATCAAAATCTAGATCACCGAGCGCCGTGTCATTATTCTCTAAATCCGCGATCGCGGCAGTGGTTTCGGCGGGGGCGCTGTCGGTACCTAAATCAAAATCTAGATCGTCGAGTTCAGTATTGGCATCATTGCCAGTCTCGTCGCTTTCAGACACAACAGACAGACTGTCAGTCTCAGTCTCGAAGGTGCTTTCATCCAGGGTGGAAAGATCGAGGTCACCGCCACCATGGGTGAGGTCGCTATTGTCTAAACCCAAAGGATCACTATCAACCGCTTCGCTAAAGAGATCTGGCTCGCTGACATCCTCTTCTGGAGCAGATTCAAAATTAAGGCCATCCAGTTCATCTTCGGTTTCGGTGGACAGTTCTAAGACTTGGTCAGGGGCTTCGCTGAGGGTTGGTGCTGCCGTGGCGTTATCTACCAGGCCAACCAAGTCCTCGACAGCAGCAGTTGCGGCTTCTGTCGGTTCTGGTGTCGTAGTGAAGAAATCATCAATGTCATCGTTGGGTGTATCTGCGATCGCACTGTTGGCGGCGGCGCTCTCATCACTGCCAAAAAAGTCTTCATGGGTGGCAGCGTCGGCGATCGCTCCGGTATCCGTCAACCCAGCGTCAGCTTCGGCAAACAAATCGTCGCTCGGATCAAGCAGGCTTTCTTCAACCTCATTCGTGGCCGCTGCCAATGCATCACTAGAGTCTGAAGCTAGAGACAGCGCTTCATCACTCGTCTCGGCAAATGTCAGATCAAAGTTATCGCTGTCATGTTCGGCTCCGTCTGCTGCGGCCGTAACCGTATCTGCTAGATTCTCCGCTGTGTCATCTTGCAAAGCGTCGAAGTCATCGACATTGACGTCGTTGGCTTCGTCATTAAAACTGGCCTCATCGTCATGACTCACACTCGCTGTGGCTGTAAAGAGATCATCTATATCAGCAGTTGGGGCTACTGCTGCATTATCAATGTCACCATTATCGCTGACTAAAAAGTCTAAATCGGTCTCGGTTGGTGTGGGTTCTTCGTCAAAGAGACCACCTAACTCGGCCTCCATCTCAGTCGCGGTGCCTTCAGTTGCGGAGCTATCCAGCAGATCCTCAAAATCGGTATCCGTGACGGTAGGACCATCGTCCGTGGGGGATAGATCATCCAATATGAGACCGGACTCAGTGTCTAACTCAAGACCAGACTCGGTTACGGTCTCATCTTCACTGGCGTCATTAAACAAGTTGTCAACATCGCTCGTGGCTGCAGTGTCACCATCAGCTGCGAAGGGCTCATTGTCTGTTTCGTCAAGGTCAGGAAAATCGCTAAAATCCTGATTCGAGCTATCTGACCCATCTGTGTCCACCCCTGTTGTTTCTGTCCACAGCTCATCCAACGCGTCTAAGGCTGATTCTTCGTCGTTGACTTCCTCTTCTGTGTCAATTGCACTCGCTGACCAAGGATCGTCGATTGCAGCAAATGTGGTGTTATCACTTTCGCCCGCACTCAGTTCAGGAGTTGGCTCATCGGCAGCATTGGTCTCTAAAGTGTCTGTGAGATCGACGGTATCAGTAGCAAGGAGGTCTTCTAGATCGGATTCTGTCGTTGCAACGTCTTCCTCAGTGTCAAATAGATCGCCAAAGTCGGTTTCAACCGCTTCCGATGCTGGCGTCTCATCCAATTCAAGATCGAAGTCAAGGTTTTCGGAAGGCTCCCCGAGTTCTAAGTCAAGATTGGCCTCCGTCGCAGCATTGTTATCAGCAGTGTCGGAATCCAAGCTGTCCAGTAATGAATCCAACCCCGCATCATTCGTATTCAGGGATGTTTTCGGAGAGTCGCTGGGAGTAACGTCTAGGTTTAATAAGTCGTCTAGGTCATCCGGA
>CAZLYS010000316.1:0-5850 GCA_964563415.1 uncultured Halomicronema sp. | reverse complement strand
GTTCCCTTCATTCAGGTGGTGTGTGTAGATGAAAGTTGCTCCTTTGCCCCCTAACGAAGCTGATCGATTGCAGGCGCTGGACCGTTATCAAGTTTTAGATACCGGAGCTGAAACAGCCTTCGACAATTTGACACAATTAGCGGCTCAAATTTGCCAAAGCCCGATCTCATTGATCAGCTTTGTGGATGAAAATCGTCATTGGTTTAAATCAAAGTGTGGGTTAAATGTAGATGAAACCTCACGCGATGTCGGGTTTTGTGCCCATGCCCTACGACAACCACAAGATTTACTGATTATTCCGGATACGTGGGCAGATCAGCGCTTTGTGGATAATCCCCTGGTCGTCTCAGAGCCCCACATTCGATTTTATGCAGGCGCGCCTTTGACCGATCCAAACGGCTATGCCTTGGGAACGCTCTGTGTTATTGATCGCCAGCCTCGTCATCTGCCTGATCAGACTTTGAACGCTCTAAGGAGCTTATCAGCTCAAGTCGTCAACCAACTTCAGCTACGGCTAACACTCAGGCAGTTAGCTCAAATGAACCAGACAATGCATCAATATATTCTCGAAGTCAATCACCTCACCCAGGCCGCTGCAAAACTAGAAGTAGGACAATTTGACCCAGATGAGTTAAGTACAGTTTTGGCGAGATCGGATGAACTCGGGCAATTGGCTGAGGTCTTTCAACATGCTGCCCAGGAAGTCATTCATCGTGAAGAATGTCTACGGCAGCAGGTGGTCAGTTTAAAGATTGAAATTGATCTAGCAAAAAAAGAACGGGAAGTGTCTGCTATTACTGAATCAGACTACTTTATGACGATGCAAGCTAAAGCGCAGGAACTCCGATCTCGCTCAACATCCTCATCACCAGAATCTGATGATGACATCTAGATGAATCGTCCAACCAGCGAAGGCTGCTGGACGATTCATCTAGATGGGTAAACAGTTTACTCACACTGATGGCACTAAGCCGCTGAAGAAGGCTGGTAGGCACTGCCGATCCACTCAAAGTCAATTTCATTGAGATAATCCACCACCCAGTTGGCCCGTCGTTGCACCATACGATAAGGGTGACAGTGAGCCACACCAACAACTGGGATACCCGCTTGTTTTGCTGCGGCAATGCCGGGATACCAGGCTTCGATCGCGAGGCAGTTTTGGGGAGTCAACGCCAGGTCAGGGAATTGTTCGTTGAGGCGGGCGATCGCAATCTCATATCCCCGGGGTGAGGGTTTTTCTGCTTCAATGGCTAAATCGTTAGCTGTTACCTTGACCGCAAAGCGCTCGGCGAGTTGGGCTTTGTCCAATACCCAATCCACTTCTTGTTGCGCTGCAGACGTCACTAAAGCCACTGGCAAACCGGCCACTTGCGCCTGGTAAAGCAAGTCTTCTAAGCCTGGATAAATTGGCAGTCGTGGAATATCGGCTAGTTGTTGCAGGTACGAAGTGGATAGCTTGGTCAATAGCTCGTTGAGGAATTCGGGAGTGGTCACTCGACCGCGACGCGTGAGTAAGCGATCTAGGCAGGCGCGATCGCTGCGCTCAGCACACATCTCGAAATATTCTTCTGGGTTGGGGCGCAGGTTTTCCGAAATCAAAATCTCGTCGATTAGTCGACCTTTGAGACCCGTGTCTTTGAGGACGATACCGTGAAAGTCTAGTAATAAGGCTTTGAGCACCATAGCGTTCAGCGAAATCAGCAACCCAGGCATGCCGTCTATGCAGTCTAGCCCATTAACCTGATCCGTAGGCAATCGGTAGATGAGATCGGCTTAACTGAGGATTGCTGTCTGTAAGGCAGATCAACCTTTCTTTGAACCTATGTGTTTATTGGTAGAGCGTGGGTAACAAACCCTAACCTGCACGTTAGGCTGAAGTGATTCTCAGTCGCTGCCCTATCCCGATCTGGTATTGGAACGTTGTTTTCCAAGGAGCTTTTATGCTTTCTCAAGCCATGAGCGATCGCCTCAACAAACAAATCAACCTGGAGATGTATTCGTCACATCTGTATCTCCAAATGTCTTCCTGGTGTGCGTATCAGTCTCTCGATGGCTGCGAGGAGTTTTTGCGGCTCCACGCTCAAGAAGAAGCCGGGCATATGCACCGCTTATTGGGTTACATGCATGAAACGGGCGCTTTTGTCGTTTTAGGGGGTATGGACGCCCCACCTACCCAATACGAATCGGTCAAAACCTTATTCGAGAAAATCTACGAGCACGAGGTTCAAATCACTCGCAGCATCAATGAACTTGTTCACTTTGCCAACAGCGAACCCGACTATCCGACGCTGCAGTTTTTGCAGTGGTATGTTGCCGAGCAGCACCAAGAAGAGTTTTTGGTGAAAGGTATTCTGGACAAAATTAAATTGATCGGTACAGAAGGCCAAGGCCTTTTCCTCATTGATCAGGAGATTGGTAAGCTGGCGGCTTCTCCCGCCAAAGAGGCCACTTCCCTGACAGGGGGGAATACAAACACTCCGGCCTAATACTCGTTCTCCAGAATTGATCTACAGATCGGAGTGGAGGGCTCTGGGGGCCAGGGGGCAAAGCGGGAAGATGTGTAGCTGGATTTTCAAGCATCGGTATAAAGCATCGATACAGCCACCCGGTTTCTAAGCCGAAAAAGTTCGGACTCGTGAGCCAGCTCAGAAAGCAATCGGTTTTTAGCCATGCTGAGCCGATGAAGCTTTAGTGCGCATCGCCATTTACGAGGCAACCCTTCGCGAGATGTGGTTGAATCAACAGTCAGAGTAATGGGATAAAGCGATGACGATTGCACCACAATGTTGGCAATTAGGGGGACTCACTGCCGCTTGGAGTGTCGTCTGTCTACCGGCGATGGCCCTATGCCCGGCAGAGTTGCCAGCAACTTTAGACGCGATCGCGGCTCAGCCAGAGCTCACCGGAGCCCGACTCGGAGTACAAGTAGAGACTCTGTCTGGTGAGGCGTTCGTCAGTCGCGAGGGCGATCGCTTCTTCGTTCCGGCTTCAACTCTGAAACTGCTAACCAGTGCCGCTGTGCTCACAGAGCTAGGCCCTGAGTATACGGTGCAAACTTCTGTCCTCCGGTACCTCAATGGGGACGGCACCTCATCGCTGGTCGTCGTGGGGGGCGGTGACCCCAGTTTTGCCCAGGCCAATCTTGACGCGCTGGCTGATCAGCTCGTTCTGCGCAATATTGGTCCGGTAAATCGGCTATATGGCGACGAATCAGCTTTCCCAGGGGAAATCGTCAACCCCAACTGGGAATGGGAAGACGTGCAGGCGGGCTACGGTGCGCCGGTCAATGCCTTGATTTTGAACGAAAACGAAGTTGGTCTGAGCTTAGTGCCACAAGGGATTGGGGAACCGCTGCAGGTCGTTTGGGACGAGCCTAGCCAGGGTGATAGTTGGACGATTGAAAATTACAGCACGACCGTAGCCGCTGGAGCATCAGAATTTGTCAGCGTCGGACGCGATTTAGGACGTCCCGTGTTGCGGGTCTGGGGGCAATTAATCGCGGGCTCGGCCTCCGAAACAGCTGCTATCGCCGAGCCGAACCCTGGTCAAACCTTTTTGTACAGCTTACAAAGAGCACTAGAACGGCGGGGTATCGACGTTCAGCAAACTCAACTGGTATCACCGCCAACCGGTGATGATTGGCAGCCGCTGATCACGATTGAGTCACCCCAGTTGGCAGATCTGCTGATACCCACCAATCAAAACAGTAATAATTTGTACGCTGAGGCTTTGCTCAAAGCCCTGGGGCGAGGGCAGACTAATGCGACGGATGCAACCGAGGCGGGTATCGCGATCGCCCGTCAAACTCTCCAAGCCTTGGGTGTTGACCTATCTGGAATTGTGATGGTGGATGGCTCTGGCCTCGCCCGCAAAAACCTGATCACCCCGGAAGCGATGGTGGATGTACTGCAGGCCATGGCGCGATCGCCTTACGCCGACACATACCGCAACTCCCTCGCGGTCGCTGGCGTCAGTGGCACCCTGCGCAATCGCCTACGCGACACCCCGGCTGCCGGACGACTCTACGGTAAATCGGGAGCCATCAGCCGTAACTTTGCCCTCGCAGGCTATCTAGAACCGCCGAATTATGAGCCACTGGCTTTCAACATTGTGATTAACAACATCAACGCCCGAGGCAGCATTGCTCGTCCCCTTATTGATGAAATCGTGCTGCAACTGGCCGCTTTAGAAGTTTGTGACTGAGCTTCTCGTCCCTTCAGAACTCTGAACTCTAAACTTTCTAGGACTTTGGCCCGTGCTGTTTGAGCACTCTCGCCAAGTACCGACCGGTGTAGGAATTAGGATTTTGAGCTATCTGCTCTGGGGTGCCAGTGGCCACGATTTCACCCCCGCGATCGCCCCCTTCAGGCCCCAAGTCAATAATCCAGTCCGCACAGCGAATCACATCTAAGTTGTGTTCGATCATCAGCACCGAGTTGCCTTTGTCGACCAAACGCTGCACCACATCCAGCAGCTTGTGGACATCGTAAAAAGAGAGGCCCGTGGTCGGCTCATCAATAAGATACAAGGTTTTGCCGGTTGCGCGGCGGGCAAGTTCAGAGGCTAACTTCATGCGCTGCGCCTCGCCCCCTGAGAGGGTGGGAGCGGTTTGCCCGAGGCGGACGTACCCCAGCCCAACATCTACCATCGTTTGTAAACGAGTCGCTGCTTTGGGAATGTTTTGGAAGAAATCGCAGGCTTCCTCAGCGGTCATGCCCAGCACATCGGCAATGGTCTTGCCCTTGTATTTCACTTGCAGCGTTTCCCGGTTGTAGCGCGCGCCTTTGCAGACCTCGCACTGCACATACACATCCGGAAGAAAGTTCATCTCAATGACATTCACACCCTGACCGCTACAGGCTTCACAGCGCCCCCCCTTCACATTGAAGGAAAACTGCCCCGCTTTATAGCCGCGAGCTTTGGCTTCGACGGTGGTGGAAAAGAGATCGCGAATGACATCAAACACGCCGGTATAGGTCGCTGGGTTGGAGCGCGGCGTGCGACCAATGGGCGATTGGTCAATCACGATCGCCTTATCAATGGATTTCAAACCCGCAATTTTTTCCAGTTCATGGGGAAATGGAATTTTGCTGCCGAAGTTGTGCATCAACGCTTTATGCAGCAAGTCATTGACTAAGGTCGATTTGCCAGAACCCGAAACCCCAGTAACGCAAACCAATTCACCAAGGGGAATCTCGACATCAATATTCTTCAGGTTGTTGCGGTGGGCATTGATCAGTTTCAGCGATCGCTTATTGCCCTTACGCCGTTCTTGCGGGGTTTCAATGGTGCGGCGTCCCGACAGATAAGCCCCCGTGAGGGACTCTTCAGCCGCTAACAATGCCGATAAGTTGCCCTCAGCGACAATTTTGCCCCCGTGAACCCCAGCACCCGGGCCAATATCCACCAGATGATCGGCAGCACGAATGGTGTCTTCATCATGCTCGACGACAATCAAGGTGTTTCCGATATCGCGCAGATGATGCAGGGTGTTGAGCAGGCGATCGTTATCCCGCTGGTGCAAACCAATGCTGGGCTCGTCCAACACGTACAACACCCCCGTCAGTCCGGAGCCGATTTGCGTTGCCAGGCGAATGCGCTGAGCTTCTCCCCCAGAGAGGGTCATGGCGGTACGGTGCAGGGTTAAGTAATCCAACCCCACGTCCAGCATGAACTGGAGACGCGCCCTGATCTCCTTCAGCACCAATTCCCCAATTTGGCGCTGACGAGACGATAGTAACGGCGTGCCGTCAGCTTCTCCTACCAATTTTTTAATGCGCTCTAGACATTCCCGCACCGACACATCCGTGAGGTCGTTAATGCTGTAAGGCCCAATGCGGACAGCCAAGG
>CAZLYS010000315.1:0-5869 GCA_964563415.1 uncultured Halomicronema sp. | reverse complement strand
GAGATGCCACCGTTCTGCGATAAGAAAATCACTTGGATGCGCTCATCAAGCTCAGCGTACTGTGCTAAAACGGCGCGAGTCTCCGCCGAGGGAGAACAGTCATCAGCCAAGATCAGTTGCCAATGAGGATAGGCTTGCGATCGCACTGACTCGATTGCCTGGGTCAACAGAGTGGGCTTGATATTGTAAACCGGCACTAAAACCGAAAATGTGGGCGCTTGATCCCAGGTCGCAACGTCAGCTCGTAAGTCTAAGACATCTTCTGGTGAAAGTTGTTGAGCAGCTAGCCAGTTGCTGTAACGCTGTTTGGCTTGGAGGCGTTTACCAGTCCAAAGTACATATTTCAGAGAGTCGTAAACGGCACTACGTAACCCCCGTTCTTGCCAAACCTTGGCAAATGCCAGGGGTTTATTTAGCCAAAACTTCAGGGACATAGCAAAAGTTGTAACTCTATAGCAGCTATTAGCATGGCATGGTTCGCTCTCTTTGAGCGACAAAAAAGGTTGATCCGGCCTAAGCTGTGAAACCTGATTGACCTTCAACCAAAGTCAGGAAACTCTGCCACAATTTGGGCTGCTACTAGCGGTGCGAGTTCCAGGTTTAAGGCTTCTGTACTGTGAACTCCGTCAATGAATGCAAATTGCTCGATAACTAATCCAGTGGGCAGTCTATCAAGATTACCGCTGCCGAGCTGCGTCACGTAATCTTGATACGACAGGTCGATAACCGGGGATAGAGATGTTGATAGCGATGCTTGCCACCGATCAACGCCCGTCTCAAAAATACTGATCCCATCGATGACCATGACGTTTGCCACTGGGTCGGGTGCTGGCGGCAGCGGCCAGGGAACACTTTGGCGATCGGTCAGCTCATCCGTGAGGAAGTCCCCTGTTGGTTGTGTTACTCCACCCGCGAGGAGATTATCTGACAGAGCGGCGAGTACATGCCCAATTGTTGCTGTTCCTGAGGAGACGTCTGCCCCCAACAGGGGATCGATGTTCAGCGGCAAGGGAGTGCTTGGTGAGCTGCCACCATCGTATATTTCGCTCAGCCGAGCGTTCACTTCGGCGGCTGTAGTCGTCAAAAAGGCCTGGGTTTTGTCGGCAAAATCGCCCATGAGCAAATCATCGACAAAGGCATCCATCTGAATTGCGAAGGGTGTAGCGCCCAGCGTGGGAATACCGAGAATCACCACATCATCAACGAGCCCCTCTAAACTCGCGATCGCCTGCTCCAGGTTGCCGATGATTTGCGAGACCAGGGTTTGTCTCAGGGCGTTATCGTCCTCTGGTGTAGAGCTGAAGAGAATATCGGCAAATGCTTCCGGCTCAGCCAGCGCAGCCAAGATGTCGTTGCTGCCAACGCTGATGATCACATCGGGCTGTTCATTAGCGGCAACGAAAGGCGCTCCTGCTGTGGTCAAATCTTGTGACAACAGGTCGATTTGTGTCAGAAAGCCAACTGGTAAGGCCTGCAAGCCATTGCCTGCGGCACCAAATTCACTTGTAGCGGCCCCCGCAACGGCGTAATTTACCGTTTGCTCCAGGGGGTTGATAGTAACCGTCGGCAGCAAGCGAAATCCCAGTTCAATGGATTCAACGTTGAATTGAGCCGCGATCGCTTCCCCAATGACCAAACCATTAGAGGCTTTGCCGTCGCTGTAAAGGGGGGCCGGAAACGGATCAAGGCTCAAGAAATCTAGCAGTGCATCTAAATTACCTGTATCTAACAGACTGTCACCGACCAAAGCGATTGTCATGATGATGCCAAGAGCAAAGACTTATTGTGATCACGCTGCTGCTATAAGTTCTCCGGTCAACCACAAGTAGGTAGACTGCCAAGGAACTGTTTGATTTTGCACTTGTTGCCGCAGCAATTTCTCAATGGTCGCTAGATCTTGAGTCGATATCACTGTAGCTAAACGAGACCGATAACTGTTCGGATTGGCGGTATCAAACCAGCGATCGCACAACTTTGAGCTCACAAATAGATCACTCTGCACCACTTCTTGTGACCAAGTCACTGCTAGCCTTGTGGTTTCTAACAGGTCAACGAGACTTGCACCCGTCCAAGCCAAGCGGGGATCGGCGGTATCCGCATAGAGGGCTTCTTCAGCTTGACGCCAGTGCTCTTGGAGTTGGCCAGGCAATTTTTCTGCGGGGATCAGTTTCCAGAGCCGTTGACTCTCACGGGGCACTGTTTCTGCTAAGGCTAATCGCCCAGTCATGTTTAGCGCCGCCACAATAGATTCAAGGAGATTGACCGTTGGTGCGATCGCCCCAAATACATTGCGTCCAACAATCCGATCAAACTGGATGTCTGGAGCATTCTGACTCAACCCTTGGGGGAGTTCAGACAGTGAGGTCTGAAAAATTACGGGGCGTGCTAATGCTGGCAACATCGCTGCCTGCTCCTTCAGGGCGGCCAGATCCTGGGCGGTTTCCACACGGCTATAGACGCCTCCTTCGGGAACTTGGCGCACCGCCTCCCAGGTGAGCAAACCGCTGCGGGCATTCAGGTCGAGGATCGTGTGATGACGTTGAATATCCAGAGTGGCAAAGAGGTGATCGCGAACCTGTCCCAACCGTTCTCCCGTCTGGCTGATGGTGCGCTGTAGCCAGCGATCGCGCGCCGGGTCATCGGGACTATAGGTCAGCGCTTCTGAGGTGGGAGTACTGGTGCCTTCGACCATGGCAGCCAGTTGCGCCTCGCGTCGCCGCACCACCTGTTGCTGAATCGATTGCTCATAGCCCTGATCCGACGGTTGGTAAAATATTTGGCCCTGTAACCCCGATGGTAGATACTGCTGTGCCACCCAATGTTCGCGATAGGAATGGGGATAGAGATACCCCTTCCCGTGACCAAACCCTTCTTTATCTCGGTTGGGATCGCGTAACGGATTCGGCACATCACGCTGCTGTTCTGTTTCCACCGCTGATAGTGCATCAAAAAATGCCATCGCACTATTGGACTTCGGCGCGGTTGCTAGGTATAGCGTTGCTTGCGCCAGAGGATATCGGCCCTCCGGCATGCCCACACGGTCAAAGGACTCTGCACAGCTCATGGCTACAGAGACGGCCTGGGGATCAGCAAGCCCAATATCTTCACTCGCCAAAATCACAAGTCGCCGAAAAATATAGCGGGGATCTTCTCCGGCGTAAATCATCCGGGCCAGCCAGTACAGGGCTGCATCAGGATCAGATCCCCGCAGACTTTTGATAAATGCACTGATGGTGTCAAAGTGGGCATCCCCTTCTTTGTCGTACAGAACAGCACGCTGTTGAATCGATTCTTCGGCTACTGCTAACGTAATGTGAATAATGCCCTCTGAGTCTGGCTCCGTAGTTTCGACCGCGAGTTCCAGCGCATTTAATAGAGCGCGAGCGTCGCCATTGGAAATATTGATCAGGTGATCTAACGCGTCTTCATCCAAGTGGACATCGCGATCGCCATATCCTCGCCTTGGATCTGCCAGCGCCTGCTCCACCACTCGATACAGGTCATCACGCTCCAAGGACTTGAGCTGAAAGACGCGCGATCGGCTCACTAGAGCTTTGTTCACTTCAAAAAACGGATTCTCTGTCGTGGCCCCAATGAGAATCACTGTGCCGTTTTCCACCCACGGCAGCAGTGCATCCTGCTGGGCTTTGTTGAAGCGGTGCACCTCATCGACAAACAGAATGGTGCGGCGACCAAACTGACCGCGCAGATCTTGGGCTTGAGCGATCGCCTCTCGAATATCTTTCACTCCGGCCAGCACTGCATTCAGTGCGATGAATTGAGCACTGGTGGTATTCGCAATGATCCGCGCCAGGGTCGTCTTCCCCGTGCCCGGCGGGCCAAAGAAAATCAGCGACGATAACTGATCTGCTTGTATTGCCCGCCGCAGCAAACGTCCTGGCCCTACCACTGCATCCTGACCGACGAACTCGTCCAAAGTTCGTGGCCGTAGTCGCGCCGCGAGAGGAGCCTCAGCGTCGATTTGTGCTTCCCGATTGTGGTCAAACAAATCCATACCGTCATCCTAAACGGATGTCTTACACGGTAAGAGAGCTAGCCATACAAATCTCACAATGTTAGGGATTCAACTGATCTATGGCTGCTCGAAGTCATTGGGCAACTCAATGCCAAGCCAAGAGAGTTAACAAAACTGAGAAAGGTAGTGCGTGGATTGATGCTGTACCCAAAAGTAGAACTTTTCTGCGACTCCACGACACCCGCAACGATGCCTGGAATTGAGAGTGCTGTTTCTAGAAAAAATCGCCAGAAAACAATTGAGCCGTAAACTGTCAGCTCATAATCATTCATGCTTAATCGACGCATGAGTAGCTCCTGGTGAACAAACGTACTCCAAAACACTAAGCCCCACAAAGCTATATCAGTCACCGGAAAAAGCAGTAAGAGTTTGCTAACCGTCGACAAGATTTTCATTTCCGACTTTTAGCGATCAGCAAGCCAACTGTTGACGCTATTTCAGGTGGATAACAAAGCTAGGATTACTCTGTTTTTATTCTTTGGGAAATGAATTTCATGCCTAAGTGACAAAGCGCAAAATGTGAGATGTGATGAAGAACACATTTTCTGAGCGGTAAATCTCTGTTTAAGGCTGTTGCTATTAGCAACGAACCACAGAATGGAGTTTCGCCCCCATGAAACGGACTCTCACTCGTATAAAGCCTCGTCGTTTTGTCGAAACAGAATTTGCTCCTGGCGGTTTTGGATCACACCATAATGACGACGAAAAATCTCGTCAATCTTTAGTTGCACGCTGGATAGTCGCCGAAGATGGCAAGTTGATTTGTCAGTGGGTAGCAGAGTCGCGAGCCTGACGCACAACTCATATCCATGACAATTTGCTTAATCTTTAAGGAGTTCCTGACGATGCCACTTGCTTTTCGCGGTCAAACTTACCCCGTCTTATTTCCTGTGGTCGAACTTGCCGACCCCACTGAGAGCACCCCATTTTTGGGCCAGCGTTATCAGCTCAAACAGCCGACTGTTACTCAACGACAACCCATCACCAATGAGTTAGCGTATCGCGGCATTCAGTATATCTGCTAGAACGTCTTGATGATATGCCTATCGACCCGTCCTACAAGCCTCCGCACAAGATGACGGGGGCTTTATTATTTCAATGTTTTAGGTGGATAGGATGCTCTGCGCCAGTACTTATGGCATTGTCAAGGATGACTCAAGCCGCTTCGACCAATGTCAGCTCAAACGTTAAGTCTTGACCTGCTAAAGGATGATTGCCATCAATCACGACACCACCATTTTTGATTTCAGTTACTCTGACAGGTAAGGTCCCCTCAGGTGATTGGAGTTGAAGCGTTTGACCGACTTCGGGATTAAGCCCCTCGGGAAACTGCTCATGGGGCACTAAGGCAATCATTTCTTCACGGACTGCCCCATAGGCTTCATGGCTCGGAATTGTGATGGTCTGAGAAGCACCCACATCCATTGTCTGAATTGCCGCATCAAAGCCAGGAATGACTTGCCCGCTACCGACCTGAAACTCTAGCGGCTCTCGTCCTTCTGAAGAGTCGAAGACCGACCCATCATCTAATTTGCCTGTGTAGTGAACTTTGACAGTCTTACCGCTTTCGATCATGAGGGTATTGGTGAATGGATAGCATTAGCGGTAAGCCTATCTCACATTCCTAGCATAGGGGGGTGTCTAGTTTGCGAAAGATGAAGTATGAGTGGCATCTTTACTCTACTGGCCGTGACACCTTTGGTAAGGATGTATTCCGCCGACTGTTGAGATCGGGCTCTGGTTTTTGAGATCGCCCCTAAATCTATACAGCGAGGCGTCAACAATATCTTCTGCGCCAATGCTCAACCATGATGTCGTCTCAGCTGCAGCGCA
>CAZLYS010000314.1:0-5874 GCA_964563415.1 uncultured Halomicronema sp. | reverse complement strand
GAGGTGCCCCCTGACATTCCCAGCGAGGCTCTCCCCAGCCTGAAAACCTTAGAGCACATCGCCGACAGCAAACCAATTCCCCCAGGGGGGACGGCTGCTGCCCGGAAGTTGCTAGCAAATTTTCTCAGTGATAAGAGCGATCGCTATTATTGGCAGTTGTCCTATCCCAGTGCGGAAGCGACCACCGGATTGAGTCCCCACATTAAATTCGGTGCGATTTCGGTGCGGGAATGTGTGCAAACGATTCAGCAAACACCGGATCAAGGCGACTTTCGCATTCGTCGCAGTCACCAACAGTTGGTTGCGCGTCTGCGCTGGGGCAGTGGCTTTGCTCAACGGTTTCGCTATCTGCCACAGTTAGAATTGCGATCGCTCTACACCGTGTTTGACGAAGATGGTTGGACCTTTGACGAAGACCTGTACCAAGCTTGGCAAGCAGGGCAAACTGGCTTTCCCATTGTGGATGCGGCAGCCCGCTGCTTAAACGCCACTGGCGGATGGCAGGCGCTGAACTTTCGCACCCGAGCGATTTATGCCAGCTTTTTGAGCAATCTATTGGGTATCGATTGGCGCTTCGGCGCACTCCATTTCATGCGTCATCTGATTGATGGCGACTGCCCCATCGACCATTACCAATGGGCCATGCAGTCTGGCGTGACCCACTGTCTTGATAAGACCTGGACGCGCATTTACAATCCCGGTCAGGTGGCGGTCGATCGCTGTGATCCTGAAGGCACTTTCATCAAACATTGGGTGCCTGAATTGGCTCACCTGGCCTCGTCTCAATTAGGCAGTCCGCCCCCCATGAAGGGCTACCCCTCCCCAATTTTGGATTATCGTCAGGCTCGGCAAAAGCGGGTGGCGCAACTTGAAAAACAACGCAGCCGCTTCCTCAATCGAGAGAACGTGGTGCCTCACCTGGCTCATTTACCGGCTGATTTGACGCCCTTTGGGAGCGATCGCTATACCAGCGAAACTGGTTGGACACAGTCGCTGCCAGAAACCCTATTTCCTGCGGCGTTAGACCTGACGGCTCTGGATGCCCAACAAGCCATTGTCCTTCGCACTTGGTTTGTCGCTCACGTCGACATCACACCGCCCAAAGTGCGCAAACGCCCGCCTCAATCCCCAGTGAACCAACTAGCGCTCAATCTTTAAGGGCGATCGCCCCTCTTCAAACTGAACAGTTCTCTTTATCTCAGCACAAAACCTAAATTTCTTCTGGTGGAAAACTTTGCCTCTGCAATGAGGGGATACAATCTGCGCGAAAAGTCTTCAATATTCTGGAAGAGGTTGGGCGCAAGCATGATGATCAAGAAGGTTTGGTTGGTCTTGGTCGGGGTGGCGGCTGCAGTCACCCTGTCGATGGTGTCTTTGTTGTCTCATACAGCAGTTGCTGCCCCTCCCCTGCTGGCAGATGCCCATATGTCTCCGTCTCCCAGTCGTGCGGAAGTGTGCGCCATCGTGATCTCAATGCCTAGGGCTGAAGATACCGATTATCTTCTGTCACTGTTAGAGACTGATCGTCAGGGTGTTATCACCGATTTAGAAACTACCCGCTCTAACATGATGCAATACGATTCCGAGGGCTATGGTTGGCAAAACGTGATCGATAGTCCGGGGGCCCTGCCGCCTCAGCCGGGTAGCTGGCTATTCGGAGCTCTGAGAATGGCCTGTGAGTCGCCAGCGGCATCAGCGGTTACCGGCATTGTTACCTATCGAGAGCGTATTGCTCTGCCCCCCGATGCTACTGTCGTGGTCACTTTAGAAGACGTGAGTCTAGCAGACGCCCCCTCCACCGTCATCGCTGGAGACATCATCCACACTTCCGGGCAGCAAGTACCGATTCCTTACTCAGTTACCTATGACCCTGCCGACATCGTGCCGCAAAATCGTTATGTCGTTCGGGCTCAGATTTTCTACGACGGCGACCTCAGCTGGACAAGCACAACTGCGTATCCAGTGATCACCCAAGACAACCCCACCGATGTTGAAATCGTCGTGCAGCCGATCTGATCGGGCGTTGTCGGCAACCGTTTGTGGAATGGTTAGTTCTTCGCCTTACCTTGCTAGTCTTGCGCCCGCAAAAGTTTCAGTTCTTGTTCTAGGCTTTCGATGCGGGCTTGCAGTTGTTCGTTGGCAGTTAGCAATTCCTGCGATCGCGCACTCAAATAGGGGTCGTTTTCCCACCAATTAATCCCCATTTCGCGGGCTTTATCCACGGAAGCCACCAGCAAGCGAATGCGAATCGTGAGCAATTCGGTCGAGCCGACGGAAACGGAGATATCGCCAGCAATGACAATACCTTTGTCTAACACCCTCTCCAAAACATCTACCAGGGTGGAGCCCTGAGTGGCAGTAGCCATTGGGCGGTTAGTGCCTGAGCCACGGGATATCGATTGGCCGGTCATAATTGCCCCTTTGTGCAGCGGTGGCAAAGATCCTGCAGATGTTTGAACGCTATCATGCCAAACCCTTCAGATGTCTGCGTTTAGACTAATTGTGTGCGATCGCTTCAATTGTGAGCCATTCGCTACGAATGAGCCGCAATCGTTTACCGGACTTAAGGAAACTGACAGAGTATGGCAACCGTTCTGGCGAATGCTGCCCGATTGAATTCCCCTATTTTCTAACCCATGCGGGTAAACTGCGCTGGGCTCAAGCAATGGCCTAGCTATCTTTCAGACGATAGACAGCTGGTTTACCAGAACCATTTTGCTTCTGCAAATAACCAGTTTCGACGAGCGATCGCAAGGCATCCACAGCTTTGAATCGAGTTAATGACAACTCGGATTCAATTTCTGTCAGCGAAGCTGAATCTCTAGCGGTCAAAAAGGTCAAAATACTCGATTCAATTTCCCCTAAAACTGCTGCTTCGGCAGCTTCCTCAGGGGCCTGTGATTTAACGTTGTTGCTAACTTTCACCTTTTTAGTAGCAGATTTGTTTTTCTTAGCGGGAGTCGCATCGCCTTCTTGAGATTTAGAGGCTGGCTGGGTCGTTGCGGCGGTCGTTCGCTCCGTCGTCGATGTTACCGTTGCCCCCAAGGTCAATTCATTAAAGACATCCCATAAAGCATGGGTGGCTGC
Source organism: uncultured Halomicronema sp. (assembly GCA_964563415.1). Lineage (GTDB taxonomy): Bacteria > Cyanobacteriota > Cyanobacteriia > Phormidesmidales > Phormidesmidaceae > Halomicronema. Next base: position 2,787 of record CAZLYS010000314.1, on the reverse strand, counting down.
AGACAGTTCATTTGTAATACGAGATAACAGGACATCGCTACACACATCCCGAAAATCGGCATCTTCGGTCATCATCGGCACGCCGTGCTCGTGACAGATATTCGCAATCATCAAGCTAGGCCGAAGACTCGTCGCCACTTGACTACCAGTTTGAGTATGAAAAGCCTTAACCAGGCGCACGACCAATAATGCATCAGCCGATTCGATACCCACTTTCTGAACCAAAATTTGTTGCTGGGTCAGTTCATCAGGCTCCGGCATATGAATCGTAATGAGCCGATCCAACAAAGCATCCTGCGTACCATGCACCCCAGCATATTCCTCAGGGTTAGAGGTGAAAATGGCCCGAAAATGGGGATTCACTCGCAGATATTCAGGGCGATGGCCACTCGGCGGTAATACCAGAAGTTTCTCTTCCAAGGCTGACAGCAGCACGTTGTTGACTTCTGGCCGCGATCGGTTGAACTCGTCATAAACCAGCGTAAACCCTTCTCGGCAGGCCAACGTTAGCCGCGAATCAACCCAGTTGTGACGCAGTTCATCTTCAACTTTGACGACGCTGTGGATGAAGTTATCGACGACCTTTTTCCGGGTGTAGCCAGACTGATTACCAATTAGGTCAGACGTTTTGAACTCGTCATCGCCAAACACCAACATGATCGGTCGACTCAACAGGTCTGCCAAGTGTAGGGCAAGGGTCGTTTTGCCAGTACCAGCGGGACCACGCAGGTGTACCGAATACCCTGATTGGAGATACCGGAGGGCGCGGCGGGCAATGCGTTCGACGGCTGGGGTGCTGACAAAGTTACGGGGGCGGGCTTGTAAAACGGTGCTCACAGAACGGCTTCCTCTTGGATATAGTAAGTTCTATCTTTTTGAACGATGAGCTCTTTTTGGATGAGCGATCGCAGAGCGTCAACCGCCTGGAATCGGTTAATGCCTAAAGTTGATTCAATTGCGGTCAATCGCGCCCCATCACGATGGGCTTGCAAATAATCAAATACCGCTTCTTCGGTCGGCACCATTGATTTCGCTGGGGATGACTTTTTTGCTTCTGGTGCCGGAGCTTTAGAAACTTTAGTTGTAGCAGCTGATTTAGCGTTGGTGGTTGCTGCCGCTTTGGTTCTAGTACGAGAATTGCGAGATGAGGCTTTAGAGTTGGTCGTTGTTTTAGCAGGAGTTGCCCCAGTAGGGCTAACGTCTCCCCAAACGGACTGCCTCAAGTTTTCGCGGAAGTCACGCATTTGTTCCCGATAGATAGCGAATTCTTCTTGCAGGGCTTCCACATCTGCAGTCAAAGTTTCGCGATCACGATGGCGCTGAGCTTGATCGACCACTGCTATGGCCTGACGGTTCTCAGACACTTCAGTCAGGTAGTCGGCTACTACCCCTTCGAGCTCTTCGACATACGCAGACAACTCCTGCTGTTGCTGACTGCGCAACGCAACGCGATCTTGCTGGTGAGTGACCAACACGTCCTGGGTTGCCTGCTGCAGTTCTGCAACTTCGTCAGCGATCGCTATCATGTCTGCTCGGTTAGCTGCTCTTTGCTCAGCAACAACTGCTCGCAACTCAGCATCAAACACCTGCAGTTGCTGAGCAGTTTGCTGCGCCATAGCTCGGCGCTGTTGCTCAACCTGCGTGAGATATAGATGCGTTTCATCTTGCAAGTCACTATGGTCGGCTGCGAGCTTTGCCCGCATATCTGCCGCATTTGCTTCGCGGTTTTGCTGACTGTGAGCCAACTCTTTCTGTACCGCTTGTTGGCGCTGAACGATTTCTTGCTGACGCGCTTTTCGCGCTGCTGCCCATTGTTCCTGGAGTGCCGCCATCGCCGTCATCTCCTTCTAAAGCTCTGCAATTGTTTAAACGGCTTCCATCAAATTTCTACCGGACTTAAATCCCCCTCAGTCTATGAATGCGGAATACAACGCTTCTGAACCAAGTCGAGGTACAGCCATAAAATGGCGCTCAGACGGCGAGATCAGTCTTAACTAGCAGACAGGGCTGCAATGGTTAACCTGACATCCGAGTTTCAAAGAGGGGTAATACAGTAATCAAACTTGAAAAAAGCAAACGTCTGAGAGGAAGGCTACCTGACTGCCAATTCCTCCCAAACGGAGTGGATTGAAATAGTCAACCAAACTAGGAAGCAGGAACTGCAGCTTGAGCAGTCAAGCCAACAGCTTCGGCATACTTCAAATAGGTCTCGACAGATGCGATGACAACTCGCGCCTCGATCGCCAGCAGTTCGATACCAACGAGGGATACGCGAACCCAAGCATCAACCACAATACCTTTATCAAGAATGCGATCAACCACTTCAGCCAAACTGGACGAAGAGTTTACTTTTTCAACAGCCATAACGATCAACCTCAAAATCTGTTTGGTTAAGGAAATGCGGAATTTGTTGTCCACTGCTTCATAAGAGCTATGTCGCGAGAACAACACTTTTCGCCTTTTGCACAGATTTATGTTGCCCAGTCTTTATAAGTATTCAACACTATCAACATTCCACTTTCTGCATTTTGCAGTGTCATAATTATCAATTCGAAGCTGAAAGCTTTCGTAAAAGAGCATCTCAGTCTGTACCAGGTTCTTCGCCAAATTGACTAAATCTTGCCAATCAGCAGTTTCCTTGGGAAACCTTGCAATGGGAGGATTTTGTGACTTTCAGGCTGTTAGACAATACTCGACAAGAAAGATATCTTCTGAAAGTGCTCAATTCTCTGTGCTGGAACTGCGTGGCTTGAAATAACACGAATGGCCTCGTTTAACAAATAACTT
>CAZLYS010000313.1:0-5879 GCA_964563415.1 uncultured Halomicronema sp. | reverse complement strand
GTTGCGTCTCACACGTTTGATTACCTGGCGTGGCTGTTTGGCCCAGTGAAGCGACCGAGTGCCAATTTGACCACGGCGATTCCCCAGCGGCCCGATCCTCAAACCGGTGGGCTGAAACCGGTGGATGCAGACGATACCTGCACCCTCATGCTAGAGATGCAGGATGGCATCCCTTGCCAGGTGACCATCAGTTCCGTCACTTATGGCGGGCGGGGACACTGGGTTGAGGTATACGGCGATCGCGGCACGCTAATCCTCGGTAGCGACAACCTCAAGGACTATGTGCACGGGTTTAAGCTCTGGGGCGCGCTCGCAGGAAAATCCTTAGCAGAACTCCCCATTGCGCCAGCCTTGGCTTTTCCTCAAACCTATGATGATGGCCGGTTAGCCCCCTTTATTCGCGTAGTTGATCATTGGGTTAATTGCCTTGATCAGGACAGTGCCCTCGCCCCAGCCATTGCCGAAGGGGTCTATTCACAATTGCTGATGGATTTAGCCCATGCTTCCCATGAACGGGGCGAATGGATGTCGGTGAGTCCCTAGTAAACTGGGACTTACAGTATTCACTAGAATGTTCACCAATCCTGAGGTGGTAGTTAGCAACACTGTTAACTGGAGGCAACAGCATGATAGTAGCTCGCAGAAGTGCGCGATCGCTGACCACCATGAGTATTTATTCTCCTCGATGGGGATAACTAGAAACTAAGGAGCGCTGCTCACCAGGGATAACGAGGAATCAAGGAGCGCTGATTTGCCCAATATGGCTCTGCAACAGTTTTCATTAGAGGTTGTACAAAAAGTACAGCACTATATTCAATCTCAACTGACCCTGCCCGCCTCAGAGCAAAAGCCGGTCAGCGATAACCAGGAGCGAGCCTTAGCGGTAGAGGCCATCACCCTAGAATCTTTAGATGCCCTGGGCGATTTATTTCGCGTGGGGGGGTTTGGGGACGACGAAGGCGTCGCGCCTAACACTGAAGGCCGCTGGTTTATCAGTACAGTTGACCCGGCGGCGGCACTGGTCAAATTGCCTGGGTTAGACCTCAAAGATAAAGTCCGGCTCGTGACCTATCTGCAGCGCCAATCGACCGGGGGCATGGGGGTGACCTGGGCGCTGCCAGAGCTGATGAGTACCACAGTTGAACTGGAAGCTGCGATTGAAAGTGCTGGAGAGGGGGCCATTCCGCCTCACCCCAAGGGCGCATTAGGCAATGTGATGGATGGGGTGACTGGCGATCGCTCCGCGGCCTCGTACATGTCTGCGTCGGTACTTCTGCGAGAATTGAAAGAGTTTGGTCGTAGTGGGCAAAATTGCCGCTGGAGCCATCATCGCTTGATCACGGCTCCCCCCAACAAGCCATGGCAATGGCGCACCCCAAAACCGCTCACCAATCTCGCGCCAAAAGTGCAAATCAAAGATGAGCAAATGGTTGCAGTCGAGTTTTTTTCTTGTCGGATCGTGCCCCCCATCGCCATCTTTCGCCATTTAGATCAGTATGTCGCTAAATCTTATCGGCCCAAGACTAACGATCAGGTCGTTGCCCTCCTGCCCTGACGCCGTGCCTTCTGCATGAGTCTGTTATTGTCCCTATATCGACGTCTGGCGGCTCAGGTGAGACGTACTTGGCATCCTCGACATCGCCACCAGCGTTGGCCCTGGCTCGTGCTCTTAGCCGCCGCCATGATTTGGTTGAGCAGTCTGGCAACCCAACTTTATCACCACGCCCAAAAACCACCAGATGCAGTGCTCGTGTTGGGCGGCAGCATTCGCCGTGAAATTGTCGTGGCCGACGCCTTAGCCCAAGGCAATGATTTACTCGTGCTGATCTCCCACGGGGCACAACCACCTTGTACTCGCTTAGTATTTGACCGAGTAGCCGCTCCCATCAATCAGGTCTGGCTTGAAACCTGTGCCGCATCAACCTTTGACAATTACCGTTACAGTTTGCCAACGCTACAGCAATGGGGAGTCGAGCATGTCGTCGTCGTCACCTCGCCCACCCATCTGCCCCGAGCCCAGTGGTTAGCGCAAATTTTACTGGGCAGTCATGGTATCTGGGTAGAAATGCAGCTAGTGGAGGAAATCGGCATCCCCGCCAATGTTGAGAACCCACTGAAAACTCTGCTCGATGTGGGGCGATCGCTGGGTTGGGCCATCATCAGTCAGGTCTATCAGCCTGAATGTCAGAAGGTCTTTCCGCTTACCGACGTTGACTTAGCCGAGTGGACGGCCAAGGGCTTTCGCTGCGAACATCAAGCGGATATTCAAATTCTGGATACTGAATAAAGTTTGCTATCCGCTATTCGGCGATTGTGGGCTCAAGCGGAGTGTCATCTGCGGGTGCGTCAGGGGGGCTAGCAGCGACGCCAATGGGCTGGTTGGGGATCTGATCCACCCAAACAATCGGGATGTGCTGTGCCGATTCACGGGCACCATTTTCTTGCAAAACTTGGCTCGTTTGGGCTGGGTCAAAGTACCGGATAAAGTCGCTGCGGAGCCTTTGATTATGAACTTGCAAGGTACCAATAGAAGCTTCTAGCTCTTGCAAAACTTGCCGTTGAGTTTGGTAGTAAGGAATCAGCTTCGCCAAAGCTGCGAGAGCAACCAGCGTCAGCATCAGATTAACGGTGAGGCGTCCCGTTAATTCCCAACCCGTAGCGCGAAAGCGAGCTGAGCGTAATGATCGCTGATATTGCTGCTGGCGCTGACGGCGCAGAGATAAGACTTTTTCGGATGGCTCAACGTCAAGCGTCGGTTGAGGCAAGGACATAAACGCTACTCACACCACTGAAGTCAGGCTAATGGGGCTTATTCTGTCGAATAACCCTAAATCAGCCCTTATTATGAAACAAAAATACACTAATTAATCGAACTCGCCAAATCGCCGCCTGGTGAGGATTTGGGGGATCGTCTGGGGAAAGCCCACGATCGCAGCGCGGGGATCAAATTGCTACCTTCACAACCGGTCTCACCCGTACGCGATCCGGCCCAGCGCAATGCGGCCTGCTTTACCTTAAGCGGCTGCATTGTAAGCCATCTGCCAAAAATCTTTTTCGAGGGCAGCGACTCGCAGGAAAGCAGAGGTGGCCGCCTGTTGCTTGACCGAGGGAGCGATCGCCAGGGCAACATCTGCCTGTTTTGCCAACAGTTTCACATAGTCAGTAAACCCCGGATTGCCCCAGCGCTCGGCAAACTCATCGTAAGGGGCGGGCATGTTGCCAGGAAGCTGCCAGCCCTGGTTATAGGCATATTCGATCGCCCACAGGGCGGTTGCCTGCACCGCATAAGGAGCGTTGACCAAACTGCCCATAAACTCGCAATAAATCTGGCAGGTATTTTGTCGGGGAGTCGTTAAGTCCAGCGATCGCTCTGCCGCTTTATCTCGAAACCAGTTCAACTCATCCTGCAGCGCGTTCAAGCCGCTTAACAATACATCCAAATCGCCATCGGGAGCCGCCGCCAACGTGCGCCCTACAAACCGCGTGAACTCAGTCACAAACCGATAATCCTGCACCAACCAGGTATTAAACTGCGCCGGACGAATCGTCCCCTCCTGACACTGGGTCAAAAACGGGTGAACGGTCGCCTCTCGCCAGGCATCGGGATATTGAGACAGCAAGGTATCGCAGGTCAAAGGCATTGCCAATCGCATCGCAAACAACAGTGTTGATTGTGACAAAATATTGGCCTTAGACACGGATTCTGATCTGTGAATTTTGGATGGCGATCGCCTAAGGACAGCCACCAGTACAATGGCGGTGGCTTTAGGGCCAATATTGTGATGACCTCTTACTGAACACATTTTTGACCGCCGTGGCCGACGCTCTACCTCCTCCCGCTGTGACTCCCCTATCGCCCCAACCGACACCAACGCTGATTTGGATCAGCGGTACCCTCTTCGTGCCTGCGATCATTGGCCTGGGCTGGCAAGTTTTTTCCCAGCAGGGGCTAAGTCACAGTCTGTTGGCCTTGGGGCTACTGCTGACCGGCATTGAACAGGGGCGCATGGCCATGGTGGATCTGCGTCAGGTCGCGGCAGTGGGGCAATTAGTCGAAGATCGCCAATTGGTGCAGTTCTATCAGGTATTGCTGCTAGCGATCGCCGGTCAACTCGTCGGCTTCTACCTGGCGGCAGTTGGTTGGCTCGGGTACGGTACTGGAGCCATCATGATCAGCATCATTGGGTTCAACCTCGCGGCAGGGCTCCAACTCCAGCCAGAGACAGAGCCGCCACTGCGATCAGTCACCCTGCAAGAGCGATCGGGCGTGCTGCTGGCAGATGGGTTGGCTCTGGCCTTAGTGGGGCTATGGCTAGCAGACGTTGGTCGAGTTTGGATTGGGGCCGGTCTGCTGACGATTGCGCTGACCTTCGTAGCGGTGAAGTTGGTGCAAGGAGTGCGATCGCGCTTTTAAGGCCCGTTAGCCCTTGAGGTCGACTAAGCCGCAGACTGAGCTGTCCCAATTTCCACACTGACAGAATCGAAACGGGCATCGCTGGGTTTGTAGGCTAGCAGTTCCATGCCGATGGGTTCGCCGCTGTCAGCATCTTTGATGAGGATGACCCCATCGCCTAGCTCAGTACAGAGCTAATTGGATCGCATCTCGACTCACGGGTTCAGGGTCTTTACCCTCATCAATGGCCTTGATCATAGCGATGTCGTCGAGGGCTTCAGCAATCAATTCTTGAAATTCGAGGTTTTCGGTAATGGCCTCGAGTTTTTTCTGGGAGGTGCGGCCTTGGAACTGGGCGGCGATTTTTTGGGCGCTCTAGTCGCTGGCGGGGGCGCGATAAAACTCGACATAAAAGCGCACGTCGGGTTGGGGCACGACCTCATGTTGCACGGTGGGCTCGACCACGCCATACACCTCGGGACTCAGGCCAATTTCTTCCACCGCTGGCTCAAGAATGCGATAGGTCAAGCTACCGGTGAGCACCACGATTTTGCCCCACACGCCTGCCTGGGTACGGTGAGCATGCAGCAGGCCCGCTGGCACGGATGTTGCCGTAAACTCAGGGGTGCGTTTGTAGGCCATCAGATTTTTAGGCAGAGATTTCATGGCGTCAGTTGGGGATAGTCAACACCTGGAGCCGAGGTGGCAGGGTGGCATGGGATAAGGCCGTTGCGGTAGATAGGCTACACCTCAGCGGACGGCACCTGCTGCCGCACATACTCCGCTGCCGCCTCTACCGACTCGAAACGATTGGGATAGCGATCAGCTAGCATCTGGGGCAGTTAGGAACAGTCGCGGTTGGGGTCAAGGGCAATATCGGCAGGCAGTGTGGTGCCACACAGCAGCGGCGGTGACGTGCCCTCCAGTTGGGCTTGGGAAAGGTTTTGAGAACTCCCCAACCCGGTATTCAGCAAAATGGCGCTCTCGAGGTTAGCGCTTGTGAGGTTGGCGCCCTTGAGGTTGGCGCGCGTGAGGTCGGCACTATCGAGGTCGGCACTATCGAGGTTGGCGCCCTTGAGGTTGGCACTATGGAGGTCAGCGCGCGTGAGGTTGGCGCGCGTGAGGTTGGCGCGCGCGAGGTCAGCGCGCGTGAGGTTGGCGCGCGCGAGGTTGGCATTATAGAGGTAGGTGGTATAGAGGTTGGCGCGCGCGAGGTTGGCGCGCATAAGGTTGGCACGCGTGAGGTCGGCGCGCGCGAGGTCAGCGCTTGTGAGGTTGGCGCTCTCGAGGTTGGCGCTTGTGAGGTTGGCGCGCATAAGGTTGGCGCCCTTGAGGTCAGCGCTTGTGAGATCGGTGCTCTCGAGGTTGGTGCCCTTGAGAATGGTGTTATGGAGTTTGATGCGCGTGAGCTTGGCGTGCATGAGGTCGGCGCGCGTGAGCTTGGCGCCATCGAGGTTGGCGTGAGTGAGGTTGGCGCTCTCGAGGT
>CAZLYS010000312.1:0-5895 GCA_964563415.1 uncultured Halomicronema sp. | reverse complement strand
ATAGCCCAATGCCATAGTAATTGACAATCGCTTGGACTAACTTTGCGTAGGTGAATCCGGTTTTGCTGCAAGCAATCAACTACACGTTCGCTTCCATAGCCGTCAACCAAACGAGGGATATTAGGCGAGAGGTGCCTGAGAAAACGGGATACGATGTCTCCCAGGGCCTTATCTAAGTGCAGATCCTTCTGTTTAACTGCTTCCACCACACCTATATGAGCCAATTCTGTAACGTTATCAATTTGGTTATCGGCAATCACAATCATTAAACTCGGCAACCCTATGAAGGCTAGTTCCCAACAGGTGCTGCCACCTGCGGCGATCGCCATGTCAGCCCAGGCCATTAGTTCTGGCATATTCGTCACGTTTCGGCGCAGCTCAATTTTGTGCCGACTCGTTTGAATCGCTTCCTGCAGTGTCTCATAGTGAGGATTACTCGCACCCACTACCACCACCACTTCTAAAGTATCAATCTCTACTTGTTGTAAAGCTTGAATTACCTTCAGAGTGACATTATCCGGATCCCCTCCACCCAATGTCACCAAGATTTTGTGCGGATGAGATGTGACCTCCCTTTGCCAATCTCGCCAGGGCCAAAATTCTTTTCTCAACAGCACGTAGCGCGTTCCGAGCAGTAGCTGAGTATAAGACTCTTTATTGGTGTAAAGCTCCTCATGAGCATAGATGTTTTGGTTTAAAACCCAGTCGGCATAGTAATGATCGGCATGGCCGTTATCGTCGATGAATAAAACTCGCAATCTCGCTTGCTTGAGCTGCTTTTGATAGGCAGAGTCAAAATGGTAGCCATCAACGACAACCGTGTCAGCTTCTAGTTCTTGAGCCACTGCGATGGTGCGATCGCCGTCTTCCTGGCTGCCCAATGTTGCCTCATGGTGAACCACGGCAAAGCCTTCTGACTGAAGTCGCGTTTCTAATCCCGGTGCGATCGTACCCAGCAAAAACGCCACTTTGCCTCCTTTGGCCTGCCAGGCTTGAGCCAGCGCTAGACAGCGCATGATATGTCCGGTGCCAATCTGAGCTGAGGCATCAGCGCGGATAAGTAGAACCATCATTCACCGTATTGCTTCTGTTCAACATGGGCGTTTAGCAAGGGCCAATCGGGATGCTGGTCAATTAAGTTCAAACAATCAGAGAGGGAAAAATGGGGTGTTTGCGGATACAGGGACTCCAGCATTCTACGAATGAGTTCAAAATCCTCTGGAGTATCCACAGTCCACCGATGTTGGCTATGGTTTATGCCTGCTTTGATTGATTGACACAGATAGCGATGGGACTGCCGGTGAATAAAGGGAGTGACGTGTTCTCGATCGGATTGAGCCTGTGCCTCTTGATGCGCTTCTGTTAAAGCCCGCATTGAAAAAACTTCAGTATCCATTCCCCGAGGAAATGTTCTCTCAAGCGTATTCGAGACGTAATCTGCGTAAGGGTTCTGGTCTAAATAACGACGAATAACGGTATCGATAACTGCCGGGTCAATGAGGGGACAATCTGATGTGACACGAACAACGACATCAGCTTTACAGCTAACGGCAGTTTCGTAATAGCGTGCTAGAACGTCTTCTTCACTGCCGCGAAAAATGGGAACTTGCAACTGCTGGCACAAATCAACAATGGGCTGATCAGTCTGGTTTAGCGTGGTGGCGATCGCCACTTCGTCTGCCCAACGCACTCGAAGTAAACGCTCAATCTGATATTCCAGCAGTGGCTTCTGCAGTACAGGCAACAAAACCTTGCCAGGCAAGCGTGTCGAGGTCATTCTGGCTTGAACGATAATAATAATTTTCATCGTTGATCGGCTGTGAATCAAATGACCATCTGATGGGCACACAAACTTTCCTTTAGGGCCATAACAACTTGATTTTGAGCTGTTTCTGTCAAGTCGTAGTAAAGGGGAATGCTAATCGCCTCACGATAATATTGCTCTGCAGCTGGAAAGTCACCCCACTTGAACCCCAACTGCTGGTAATAAGGCTGGGTATGCATAGGAATGTAGTGTAGGTTGACACCAATATTCGATTGACGCAGATCCTCAAACACTTGGCGATGGGATTTGGCAATCTTTTCGAGCTGCAGACGAATGACGTAAAGATGCCAGCTTGAGTGAGTATCGGGGTGCTGCCACGGGAGCATCACAGGTAGACCAGCCAGTGACTCATCATATCGGGCCGCTAGTTGCCGTCGTCGCGTGACGAACTCATTCAGTCGCTGCATCTGACTGGCCCCCAAAGCGGCTTGCAGATCCGTCATGCGGTAATTGAGACCAAGGTCAAGCTGCTGATAGTACCAAGGACCATGGGACGGCTCTGTCATCAGGTCAGTTTGGCGCGTAATGCCGTGGGTCCGCAAGCGAATCAGACGAGCATACAGTTCATCATCGTTCGTCGTCACCATGCCACCTTCACCCGTAGTGATGATTTTTACGGGGTGAAAGCTAAACACGGTCATATCTGAAAAGCGGCAGTTGCCCACGGGCTGGGTTTGATAGGCAGCGCCGATCGCGTGGGAAGCATCTTCTACGACGGTAAATCCATACTTTTGGGCTAGCGCTGCCATGCGCTCCATGGCGCACGATTGCCCTGCCAAGTGAACGGGCACCACAACCTTAGGAAGCTTACCGACTTTTTCGGCCTCGCTTAGCTTACGTTCGAGTGCTTCGACACTGAGGTTATAGGTCTTGGCATCAATATCAACGAAATCGATTTGAGCCCCACAATACAAGCCGCAGTTCGCGGAAGCCACAAAAGTATTGGGCGAGGTCCACAACCAATCGCCTGGTCCGAGACCAGCAGCAAGGCAGGTAATGTGCAGAGCGGCAGTGGCACTGGTGACGGCAACCGCGTGTTTGACTCCGCAATAATCAGCAACGGCTTGCTCAAAGCGAGCGATCGCTGGGCCCTGCGTAATCCAGTCAGACTGTAGAACGGCGACGACCGCATCGATATCAGCTTGACTAATATTTTGCCGTCCATAGGGGATGTAGTTGCCCATAGCGTTCAACCTCTAAACATGAAAATCTGGATCAACATGCTTGCGAATTAATGCTCTGAGTTCCTCAACCGTTAAAAAATGCTCATTACTCCCTGAGTTATAGCTAAATCCCTGCTCGACCAAGCTCGCACCCATGGCATCGCAATACTTGCTAATTTCGTAGTCGGGGCGGCTAGGCAAAATGGCGTAATAGTTGCCTAATTCGACTGTGGTGAACGAATCAGAGTCGGTCACCAACTCTTCATGGATCTTTTCGCCAGGACGGATGCCCACAACCATTTGTTCGCAGTGAGGGGCGATCGCGGTGGCTACATCGGTGATGCGATAGGAAGGAATGCGTGGCACCAAGATTTCTCCACCGATTGATTTTTCAATTGCCCAAAACACCATATTCACTGCTTCTTCTAAAGAAATATTGAAGCGGGTCATTTCCGGATCGGTAATGGGCAAAATACCTTCGTGGCGCTTCTTAAGAAAAAAGGGAATCACCGACCCACGAGAGCCCATCACGTTGCCGTAGCGTACGACGCTAAAGCTTAGATCTCGACGACCTTTGACATTATTGGCTGCAATAAAAAGTTTGTCAGAGCATAGCTTCGTTGCGCCATATAAGTTGACAGGAGCCGCCGCTTTATCGGTAGAAAGGGCAACCACCTTTTTTACCCCGGTGTCCAAAGCTGCCTGGATGATATTCTCTGCACCTAAAACGTTCGTTTTGATAAACTCCATCGGGTTGTACTCAGCTGCAGGCACCTGTTTCAGTGCAGCTGCGTGAATAATTATCTCGACTTGCTCCAGCGCTCGAATCAAACGTCGCTCATCGCGAATATCGCCGAGAAAATATCGCAGTCCGGGATATTGGCTTGGTGGAAAGGTTTGTGCCATCTCAAACTGCTTCAGCTCATCACGGGAATAGATCACTAATCGCCGGATGTCTGGGAAGCGCTTGAGAACGGCCGCCACAAATTTTTTCCCAAAAGAGCCTGTTCCCCCTGTCACCAAGATGGAACTTTCTCGACTGATCTCCACTACTGTATAGGCTCCAAAACCAATTGCCCTTTTACAAATGACACCACCCGGTGCAGATCTTGGCAAGCTCTGCTGGTAAAGGCTAGAGTTAGCGTCAAACTACACTCGAGTGCCTTTTATCTCTTTCGAGTTTATTTGACGCAATTTAATCACTCAGAATCTTTGCCCAGCAAGCGACCTGCCCCCAGTCAATTTGTTACCGTTCTTTTTCTGTCTACTGGTGCTCTTGGGCCAACAATACATTCTGATCATTCTGAGTCGTCAACAAATTCCTGAAGAAGTTTCCTATCGCAGCTAAACAGCTTTTCTCTCACGGCTCAGACTAGCTTCAGATCGCCATCCAAAACGTTAGAAGCATCCAAACAAGGCTGGCACAATCTTTTGGTATCGTTAGCAGTGAACATGTTCTCTTGAGTACGACTTTACGTAGTCTAGTCCGGTTTTGTGTCTTGGTTCCCCAATATGTAGAAATCAAGAACACGGCGTCCTTTTGTACTAGAGGGCGTAAGGGAGCTATGGCATAGACGCTATACCTAATTTGATTACCGCTTGTTGCCTAAATCAGTCTAGTTTATACCCCAAAAAGACTGATTCACTCGCACTCTGGATGTCTCTCGCAATATGGATGTTTCTCAAAAAACGGCTGATCCGATTCCTCAAAACTCAGTTGAGCAGTTCCCTGCCAAGGTAGATGATACGGATGAAATCTCTCTGGTTGATATTCTGAAGTTTCTGCGGCGGCAATTTAAGGTCATCGGCGGAGTGACGTTTGCCACAATGATGATTGCGACCATTACCAGCCTGGCTACACCTGCACAGTTTCGTCGTGAATTCTTCTTACACTTGTCTCTACCACTTGAGATGATCGTAAATCCAGTTAATTCATCTTCTGGTGGCTCGCAAAGCCTAGCAGTTCAGAATCTGACTTTGATTCATGAAGAAATTGCCGCAGCTGTAAATTTGGCTTTGGCAAACGATTTTCCCGTTGCGCTAGCGAGTCAAACACCATCTGCTCTGGTGAGTGCTAGTTTTTCCCCATCCACGGATGAACTTGCTGAACGCTTTCAGCTTTTACTAACGAGTGAAGATCCAGAGGCGCTCGAAGCAGCGGGTCAAATTGCACTTGATAGTGTTCAGGTCGCAACTGATGGTGTGGTTGAGTTTTACCTGGAATCTGAAATTGCACGGCTAGATTTGCTAATTCAGCGTACACAGGAGAAAGTCACTCGATTGACTGATCAGCTAACGTCTACGACCGCTACGGATAACGCTACACCAGCAAGGCTGGCGGACATTTTCCAGTTTTCGCAGCAGTCAGTCTTAGCCGAAGAGATTAGCAGACTGATTGATTACCAACTTCAACGCGACAGTCTATCGGAGCTACAAACTCTCGATGAGTCACTCGTCAGTATCGAAATCATGATGGAATCTCAAGTTCAGTTATCAGGCTCTTTGCTGCCGCGATTGGTTTTATCGACAATTGCCGGGTTTATGCTTAGCATTTTGGTTGCGATCGTGGTCGATCAATTACCGCAGATACGACAAGCGATGTCTAGCCTTGATGAATAATTTGGACGAGGGCGGCCGTAAGGTGTGGATGGGGAAAGGAACAACATGGTTAATGCAAGCGGCGCTTTTACACCAATGCTCTTATGTCATGTGTTTAGATGAGCTTGCTGATGATGATGATACTTTGGGCAAACATGACGAGTTGCTGAGCATGCGAAGTATGATGCAATAGTTTCACCATGCTCTAGTTGGGATTTGGATTATCGGTTCGGTCAAGTTTATTGTGTTTCGTTTTCCATCCATCTACCGCATAGCGCAAATCGTCTTAGATGCGATTGTGGCGATCGC
>CAZLYS010000311.1:0-5895 GCA_964563415.1 uncultured Halomicronema sp. | reverse complement strand
GGTTTAGCGGGGGAGAGATGAGACCGGAGGAGGTGGTAGCTGCTGGTCTAGCAAGGTTTCGTATAGCTTTTCAATGACTTGCAAAAGTTGAGGCTGTTGCCAATGTTGATACAGGTGGGCGGCGATCGCGCATCCCCCAGCGGCGACCCCCTCTTTCACAAAACCAGCTTCGTAACGCCGCAGCGCGGCATGACGTGAGGCCGCCAAGGAGAGTTCAGTGGCGATTAAAGGTACATCGCCCACGATTTCAGCCGCGCCAACCGTATCGCAAGTCGGATCTTCGGCTACCCAGCGAGTGGTGCCCACCACAATTTTGTCGGGTTGCCATGACAGACGGTGGGCTTGCACTAGCGATCGCGCCAGGGCGTAAACTGCGAGCATTTGCGTGCCTCCAGCCAACATGACTCCCCCATGACAACTCGCGCCGATGGCCATGGCCGCCACCACAATTTGCATGGGGTCGCCAATGGCGGCAACTAGGGGGAGCGGTGAGGACGTGATGGGTTCAGGCTGAGTCATGACCCGCCACCGTTCGAGCCCCTGAAGCGCGATCGTCTGTTTTTGGGCATGGTTGCAGGTCGGGTGGCTGCTGCCGATTTTATCCATGACAGGAAAGCCCAAGCCCAATAATAGGGCGAGGGCGGTAGTCGTGCCCCCCACTACACATTCTCCCAAAATCACATAGTCAGAATCCGCCTGACTACCGAGGCGATGGCCCCAAGCCAAGCCCTTACGAAATAGCCTCTCTACAGTTGGGAGGGGCATCGCCTGCCCTGTACTGACGCAATTGGCAGGAACACCTTGGAAATCGATGTTGGGAACTGATGGGGCCAGCGGCAAACCCGCGTTAAAGAGAATAACTGGAATCAATTGCGTGGCGACAATCGCCCGTGAAATAAGCACGGGTGAGACGCCCTCTAACAAGGGCGGGAGGGGATGGCAAGGCGGAGTCGTTACCCCCTGCCACAACAATTCGGCATCCGCGATTGCCGTTATCCGGCGATCGTCAGGCGTCGCTCCGGCAGCAGAAATCCCTGGAATCAGGCCAGTTTCCGTAAAACCTAAAACACAAGCCAGTCGGGGGCGATGCCCCCGGTAACGACGCAACCAACGTTGTCCTTGAGCAGTCTGAGTATAGACACGATTCATCAGGGACCTTGGCTAAGTTTCCAGCAGTTGCTGTACCCAAGCAGGGGGTGAGGGCATTTTTTCGCCTAACCGTTCTAGCAACAGCCAACAGGCTAGATGCACCGAAAAGAGATACACCAAGGAACTGACAACGACAATAATCAGTGCTACCAACTGCACTAAAGACGTATTGGACTGGCTCAGGCTGCCTACCTCTAAAATGCCAAAACTGACCAGGCGCGACAGTATCCAGTTGATCACTTGCGTTGCTTGATTGATGAGATAAACCCAGAGATCTTCTCCCAGCATGAGAGACAGTAACCAGAGCCGCACAAAAAAGCCCAAGCTGCTCAACAGCGTACCGATCCCAATGGAGATATACCAGGACGCGCCACGATACCAGAGCCAACCGAGTTGTACGCCCAATAGACCATAGGGCATGAGATAGAGCAGGCTCCGAGGCGGCCCCATCAAGACGGCTAATAGCATCGTTGATACCAGGGCTCCCATCCAGGCGGCACGATTGCCCCAGCGCAGATAAACCAACGCGATGGGTAAGGGAAACACTACCCGCAACAATGGTCCCGGAGGGAAATAGGCATTCACTAACCAAATCAGGCTAGCGGCACTCGCGAGAAAGGCCGTCTCAACCATGGCTGCAGGTCCAACAGTTGGACGTCTGGGGAGGCTGTCGTCACGCTCGGGCAAGTGACTAGGCCGATAATCCAGATACGATTCCACGGCCTCTAGCTCATCTGGATCTGCGGGCAGCGGAGTACTACCCCAGTGAGGATCGATGGGATTAGGGGTCGCGTCGGAAGCGGACTCAGCCATGGACAGGGTTATACCAAAAGCTTTTCAAGGGCAGTGATATCCGGGATTCGCATGATATCGCGATCGCGCTTTAGCAGATCTTTCTTTTCTAGCTTATTCAGCACCCGCGTCACGGTTTCACGCGCCAAGCCACTCAGACTGCTTAATTCTCGGTGGGGCAAATTCGGAATTTCCGTGCCTTCAGGCGATTCTACCCCTTGACCATCAGCTAAAAACAGCAAAATATCAATCACCCGCGAGGTGCTGTCCGATTCCCGCAACCGTAAACGGCGGTTAACCTGTCGCAGGCGTCGGGCCATTAACTGCGATAGCCGAATACCCGCTTGCGGCTCTGTGTGAATGAGATTGACAAAATCTTGAGCCGGTAAATTGCTAATAACTGTGGGCACCAGTGTGATGACATCCGTAGAACGGGGCACCTCATCTAGTGGAGCCATTTCCCCAAATAATTCACCTTTGCCCAAAATATTCAGGGTAATTTCTTTGCCGTCCAAGTTATACGTGCGAATCTTCACCCAGCCATCCAAGATGAAGTACACAGAACTGCCCCAATCGTTTTCTAGTAACAGGACTTGATTTGCCGGGTGACGACGAGTGACCGCTTGTGCAGTCGCCTGCTCCACCGCATCGTCAGGCAGGCCCTGAAAAAAGGGTGTTTCGCTTAACGGCACTCCTCCTATGGCATTGTTACGGGATCCATAGCGGCTGCTATCCATGAAACTTGACTATCCGTAATAATTTATAGAACTGCTCAAGCAATAGAAGTGATACAGACCGCCTCCAACTCACCTGGCTAACTGCATGGGCGACATGGCCGGACAGAGGCAGTCACACACTGAGCAATAAGTCCTGTAGAAGCTAGCCCAAATTGCACTCCTGAAGATAACTTGAGCATTTTTATTTTTATACAGTCTTTCTACAATACCATTCCTTGCACTGAGCCTTTTCGATTAGTTGATGAGAGTCGTCAATTGGTCGCGATTGACGGTGAGGTGCAGTAATTCACACGTTGAGCCAGATACATTAACGAATGGTAGCCAGCCAGTGACTGTGGGTTTGGCGACCTGCCTCCCTGGCAAATTAATAGATTTCGTAGCAAGGGCTGGTATGCCCAACCTCAGTCTTAGGAACTGTCTCCAAGGCAGCGGCATCAGCCCTGACATCACATAATTAAGGGCACCTCATCTTCAATCAGAGGCGATAGAGCAGCGTTAAAATCAGATGTATGAGTCTATAAATTTGGCGACAGACACCCCGATCATTTGTTTTGGATTTCGGACTTTCCCGGCTCGGTTGCTGCAACCGTCTGCAATTGACTTAGACGGTGAGCTGATAGAGATTAACCATCTTGCTTGCCGCGCAGTGGACAACAATGGTGCCGCAATCATTGCTGAGCCATAACAATTCCTCACAAATTTCAGCTGGCTGTCATACACTTTGGGCAAGCTAAACGGGGTCTTCTGAGCGAAAACTCAAGTCACGAGTATGCTAGGGGACAATCGCCAGAGTCTCTGGCGGGGCACTAGAGATGGTGCTATCACCGCTCCCTGTAATTAGGCCAATCGCCTAATGGTTCAACTTCGTCAGTCGGTTTTTAGGAGTTCACTGTGACTTCGCATCAAGGGCAACTGCAAGCACTGATTACTGAAATTGAAGCGTTGCTGGGCAGAGCAGCGCCCAAGTTGCCGTGGATGGTGTCGGGTGAAGCCAATGAGCAACGCCGCGTCATGGAGCAGACGCTAGCTTATTTGCGGGAGTTGCAAGGGCCGTCAGCTCCTCATCAGGACTGGGGGCTAGTCGCTAATCAGGGGGGGGCGATCGCTCCGACTGGAGAAACTGCTGACTCTGATGCTAGTACTAACACCACTGGGCCAGAGAGCCAGCAGATGCTGCAGGCACTTTTGCAAGAGATGCAGTATTTGCGAGCCCAGATGGTGCAACCCCTCACGAGTGAAGTTATTGCCCTGCAACAACAGCGAGAAACCCTCAAAAACGAAGTCCGGCAGTTAGAGCAACAACGCTTACAGCAGGCGGCTGTGACGCCAGCGACTCAGCCTAGCCCCGCCTGGATCAGCGACGTCGTTGAACAATTGAGAGTATCGCTATTAGCGGAACTCACCCCCTCCCGGCGCGGGTTGCCTGGTAACCCCTCCGAAGAGGACGCGTTTTACAGTGCGGCTGATCAGAACTTACTGACAGGTTCTGACACGCTGCCTCAGTTAACACCGCAACAGCGCCTTGAGCAGCTACGGCAAATTCAATCTCAAACCGATGGCATGTTACTTAAGTTAGATGCCAATCTCAGAGCCGTCTTTGAATCATTAGACCAAAGCATCCAAAGCTACTGCGACACTCTGAATCAGGGTTTAGACGCGATGCATGGCTTGGGGCAGCAGGGCGAATTTATCTTTCGCACCTTTATTAATCATTTAGCAGAACAGCTACAGGAAGAGGGCAGCGAACTCATAGAACAGTTGGCTAGCCAACAGGAACAAGCGCGCTTACAAGGACATATAGAAGACTCGGACACAGATGAGGATGCTGCTGTCCGCGATGAATTGATGGACGCCATTGTCGACTTGGAGGATGTTGAACTAGACGAGTTGAGTGAATTTGACCTTGATGCCGATTTAGACATAGAGGAAGAAGTCACACTGTTTCAATTGGATGAAGAATTTAACGACTGGTCAGAGGAGGAGGAGGCAGCGGATGAACGTGACCTGGCTCTGGATCAAGACGCTGGTGAACAGACCATTATTCAGACTGAGCCGATTCCTTGGGCGATCGCCGCTGACCTAGATGAAGAATCTACGATAGATGCCCCACCCGCTTCTGAGGATGAACCTACTGTTGCCTACACCGAAGAAATTGATGCCCTTTATGACAATTTATTTGGCCCTGCAGGCGAGATGATCGCGGCCGTGCCCACCGCTCCTGATGATGAGGTTGATACGGCCGTTGATGAGCAGCTTTTAAACGCAGATGTCTCTGACCTCGTCAGCAACATTCCGGTCGCAGATGCGCCCGCGATCGCCGATGCCGTGACTACTCCCACGGTCGACGACATGTCTCTTGATCTCGATTTTCTGTTGGAGGCAGACGCTGCGATCGCGGATGCTCCAGCGGTAACCGATGTGGCGGACGATGCGACCCCCTCCTTAGAGACTTTACTCGGGGCGGAAATGGCCGCTGAGTTATCACCCGATGAGGCCACTAGCGCGGCCCCCAAAGATAGCATTACCTCCCTCACAGAATTGCTGCCCGAGTCAGAACCAGCGGCAGCCTTGCGACCCACCGATCCATTCACCACTTTTGACGAAACCGGAGATACCTTTATCCCGGCACCGCCTGAAGAAAACTTATTGGACACCGAAAGTGAGGTGGCTCGTACTCAGGTTGACCTCACACTCGATGACGAAACCCTAGGAATCCTGTCATCTGACCTATCGCGTTTAGAAGACAGCGACAGCGAGCTTGACGACAGCGCCGAGAGTGCTCAGTCAGGCACTATCTCTGAGAATGCCTGGAACTTGGTGGCCCCGGAGTTGACCTTGGATGGATTAGACACCCCGCCGCTAGAGGAAGCGACGACTCCGACTGTGCCAGAGATTCCTGAGGCCATGGCCGCTTCTCCGTCAGAAGCGGCGAACATCGCCAGTGACGATGAGGCGCTCAATGATATTTCGGAGCTTTTTACAGATGACATCCCGGACGCCAACACGGCTTCCGCGACAGATGAACCGCCATTTTTAGGACAATCACCTGATTCGATTCAAGGGGAGTCAGAAACGGTTAATGACTTCGACGCATCTGAAGTGTTAAGCGACCCCAGTGACGACAGCACCACCGAAAACACCGCATCCGAGACGACAGCCGCCATCTCGGATGCCTACACAGACTTCAAACTGAGTGATTTGTTGACTCCAGTGGCGG
>CAZLYS010000310.1:0-5898 GCA_964563415.1 uncultured Halomicronema sp. | reverse complement strand
GTGTTTGGGTTCAGCGGTACTGATGAAGTCTATTAGGGCACCCATCATGGTATTGACGGGGAGAGTCAATAATTCTTGTCCCAATGCCACGCGAGCGGCGTTGGTGCCTGCAAGCCATCCCCCAGCAGTGGCAGCGGTATAGCCTTCGGTACCAACCAGTTGTCCGGCTGCGAGGAGGGTGGGGCGCTGATGAAACTGCAGGGTGGCGCTCAACAATTCTGGTGAGTTGATGAAGGTATTGCGGTGCATCACCCCCATACGAACAAATTCGGCATTTTCTAAACCGGGAATCAGGCGGAAGATGCGCTTCTGCTCGCCCCAGCGGAGGTTGGTCTGAAAGCCGACCATGTTCCAGAGGTTGCCCTGTTTGTCTTCTTGTCGCAGTTGCACCACCGCGTAGGGTTTCTTATCCTTCAAAGCGGGATCTTTGAAGTGACCCAAGCGGGCATCGAACAGACCCACAGGCTTCATCGGGCCATAGCGCATCGTGTCTTCGCCGCGTCGCGCCATTTCTTCAATCGGCAAGCAAGCTTCAAAAAATTTGGCGGTTTCCCGCTCAAACTCTTTGAGTTCTGCCTGTTCCGCTGCGCAAAGCTCCTGCCAGAAGTGCAAATACTGCTCCCGATTCATGGGGCAGTTGAGGTAAGCCGCTTCGCCGCGATCGTACCGAGAGGCCATAAAGGCCACCTCACGGCTGATGCTTTCCCCCACTACAATGGGACTTGCGGCATCAAAAAAGCTCATATACGCCTGTCCGGTAAAGCGCTGCAAATCACGGGATAGGGCTTCGCTGGTGAGGGGGCCGGTGGTCAGCACCACGATGCCATCGGGGAGAATCTGAAGCACTTCATCCCGGCGCAGTTCAATTAAGGGATGACTGGATAAAGTCTCGGTCAAGTCACGGCTGAAGATAGCGCGATCGACGGCTAAGGCACCCCCAGCGGGCACCTGATGTTCGTCGGCTTTGCCAATCACGACGGAGCCCAAGCGCCGTAACTCTTCATGCAACAGACCCGAGGCGCGATCGCTAGACTGGGCTCCAAAGGAATTGCTGCACACCAACTCTGCCAAATGCTCGCTGTGGTGAGCGGGCGACTGTTTTTCGGGGCGCATCTCGTGGAGAATCACGGGCACTCCGGCTTGGGCAATTTGCCAGGTCGCTTCGGTACCGGCGAGGCCGCCGCCAATGACGTGAATCGGTTGCATAGTTGGGTCGGTAAGATCTCGGTCAGGGAATGAAATCAGACAATCAGCGATCGCCCACCCCCATTTTTACTGAAACCGACGGTTTTGGGGCGACCAGAACAGGAATTGGGGGCGATCGCCCTGCCTGACCACCAACACCGGCTGATGGGAGGAGGACTGAACCCAGCCCACTAAGCGTGATGCGGTCCCTGACCACACACTGCTGTAGAGCAGTTCTCCCTCAGCCGTCACAATCAACTCGGTCGGTTGCTGGCCAGTCGCGGCTAACCCCTGAGAGGCCAGTAACTCTGGAGACAGAGAGACAATGAGCTCAGACACACTACCGCCAACCAAGTTGACCTGCCGCGCTGTGGCCCAAGGCGGTACGGCGTTGGCCTGCTGCTGCAAGATGGTAGATAAGCTAACCGGCTCAAAGCCTAAATGATTTTGCAGGGTGGGTAAGAGGCGATCGCTCAGCGCTGGCTGCGATTGTAGTAAGTTTGCAAGGCCAGTTGGGCTGGCTGTGGTGAGGGTATTCCAGAGGCCGGGGGTAGTGGCGATTAAGGGGTGAGGACTTGCAACGCCCCTAGCCAGTAGGGTTAACTGCTGGCCTTGCCTCTGGGCTCCCATAACTGTCAGGGTTTGAGTGTTGCCAGTGGTGGGATCAATGCCCTGAAGGGTAGCGCTGCGACCTAATCCGAGAGTTTGCCAAAGCTGTTCAGGGGCCTGTTCTGCGAGCTTTGACGATAGGCTGAAGGGCTGCCATTGCTGTTGTGTGTAGCCTGCCTGCAGCGCAATGGTGAACCACTGCTGCCCAGGTGATAGCGTCCAAGTGGGAGCATTAGCCGAACGCTGCCAATCAGCAGGATCTAGGTTCTCTAGACTGGTAGCTTCAGCAAGCAACCCATCCCACAGGGGCGATGCCGTGGAAGCGATCGCGACATCAGCATCATTGTCATTGCTTGCTGGTTGGGTCGTCACCACAATGGTCGAGGGTGGCGGTGCAGTCACGGTTTGGGCAAGAGTCTTAAACTCCTCGCGAAGTGGCGATTTAGTATCGTCTGCCAACCATTTCAGGGCAGCGGCTTCATCTTCCTTAGCCATTAACAGCAAGGCTCCCCAAAAGCGCGCTTCCTTGTTATTAGGATTGACCTGCAACGTCGCAGTGAGTCGTGGCCACACCCGAGAAAAGTCTCGCTTTAACAGCGGCAATACCGCTTGCGGAAAACCGATTTTTTTCTCCTTAAGAGGAGTGAGAGCCGCTTGCCATTGGCCGTCAAGCAGCAATGACAACAACTTTTGACTCGGTTGTGACCAATCACGTTGGGCCTGCTCAGCGCTGAATCGGCCATGAAGTGCCACAAGCTGCCACTGTTGCTCTAACTCCACTGACCAGTCGGCGGCGAGTTTTGTTTTGACTTGTGATAGCCGGGTTTGGGCGTCCGACCAGAGGCCCCGCTGCGCTAAGAACAGTGCGTTCTTATAGGCGATCGCCGATGGCCGAGCAGCCATCGGCAACGGGGTCAGGGTGATTTCTTCTAGGCGAGTGTGGGTGCCGATCGCTTGCAAATTGGCCACCCGATAGAGTTGAAAGCTGGGTTCTAGACCGTAACTCTGATTGACCAATAGTTCCGGAGTTCCTTGCTGATCAATATTGTGCCAAGCTGGCAAGCGACCAGAAGGACTTTGCCAGTTCAACAGGGAGTGAATGCTCCGAAGTTGGGGATTCACATATAGAACCTGCCCATAGAGGATGGGACTCCCTTGGGGGCGCCAGCGGCCTGTGAGAGTCAACCAAGTCCCTGGCAATTCGTCTTCATGCAGGGGCTTTAGGGCTGTTAGCGAGAGTTCATAGGTCGACCCCAACTGGTTAGCGTCACCTTGTGATAACGACTGCATGACTTCGGATTCAGTCGGACCTTGTACCGGAAGTTGGTGTAACAACTGCAGCGATTCTGCAGACTTTTGCCCAGGTTGCGTGCCGTAAAGGCGCAATTCCACAATTGTTTCACAGTCGTGAGTACAGGCCGATCGCGTAGCAAAAATGGGTAATAGCTTGAGGCCCATGAGTTCGGGGCGATTGCTCACCTGACTCAAATCTAGCCACTCTCCGGCATATTGCTGTTGTGTATCCAGTTCCGCCGCGATCTCTGTCGCCGTTTGCACAGGCACATCGCCCCAGTGATACGTGAGGCCCGGCCAATATTGCACCAGCCAACGAGGGGGGTGGGGCCGCAAAATCACCATGGCACTGGTCCACAGGCTCAAGCCCACCAAGGTACCGGCTCCCGCCAACAGCAAAGTCAAACCGCTTAGGCGCAACCAAGATCGCCACGGTAAAACTGTTTGACGAGCATGACGACTCACAGGACTGGTTTTGACGGACTTTGCCACGAGACCAGCCGATAAGGCATTTTTAGATGGAGGCAGGGGTTGATTGGGCATCAAAGAGGCGATGGCGACAACCAGGCGCTACACAGCCAAAATTTGACTGTAAGTCTGTCCCGCTTGCTGCCAGGTATAGTCCGCCTCAATCATAGTGCGTGCATTCTCTGAGAGCATCGCTCTTAACTCAACCTTTTCAAAAAGCTGGCAAATCGCCGCGACATAATCCTCTACCGTATTGGCCCTTAAGGCTCGTAGGGGAACTTCATCACCATCCACGGTGAGTCCTTCGAGGCCGCGATCGCTCGCCACCACTGGGATGCCCGCCGCCATCGCTTCTAGTGTTTTGTTTTTAATGCCATACCCTGCCCGCATGGGAATCACGCATACGGTGCCTTGGTGCAAAAAGTCCACCATGGAGGGAACGCGTCCCGTTACCACGACGCCTGGTAATGCTTTGAGGGTTTGGACTTCTGCTGTTGGTCGCGAACCCACCAGCGACAACTTGGCAGCAGGATACTTTTGCCGCACTAGCGGGAAGATTTCTCGTGCCAAATAGGTGACAGCATCAATGTTCGGCAAGTTATCCATCGCCCCAATAAAGACCAAATGATGCCCTCCCGGATCTCGCTCTCGGAGGGGAAACATGTCTAAATCCACGCCGTTGGTCACAACATGCACTGGGCGTTGAGGACACAACTCCTGCATCTGGTTGGCATCGTCCGGGGTCGTGACCACTAAGTCAGTAAATTTTTGACCATATTGCTGCTCATAGCGTTTAAGTAGAGAAAGGTTGAGGCGATCGCGCCAGGGCTTTTCTGCTGTGCCGGACGCCAACTGTTGCTTACACGTGCCATAAACTGAGCTGTGGATGTTGACAATGCGCTTTGGCACCTGGGCCTGCACCGTTGGCGACACATAGCATTCGTTGACGCAATGCTCAGCTGTCAACCCGTCAAACGATTCACGGGTGACGATATCTTCAACCCAAGCCAGCATCTCTGGGGAAAAGTTGGCACTGACGCTGGGGGGCGTTCCTTGCAATAAGAACTGGCCAAACCGCAGCCCCTTACCCAGTAATCCACTGCTCCCGCCGGTCTGCGGCTTCGGAAAGACCTTGAGTAACTTGACGTGTCGACTCAGTTCTTCAATGTCCTCAGGGGTAATGGTCTCATCCACATGGGTCACCAGCACTACTTCATGCCCTTTAAGGGCCCGCAATAAGTTAAAGGTGCGGACCTGTGTGCCACCGCGAGTCGGAGGATAGGGAAACGTGGCTGACACCATCAAAATTTTCATAGGTGAGTTCGGCGCAACAGTGCAGTCAGACATCTGGTCAGAACGATAAGCGATCGCGCTGCATCAAGGTCATTTGAGCCAGACGCTGCTAGTGTGCCCGAACCGTTCCATAGAGACACGAGCCCACCCTGAATCAGATCCCCAGTTTCTTGCAACGCCTGTTCCATCGGCTGGCCATAACTATAGCCCTATGCATTTTGGTCAAGTACATCTCGTTTGCTTGAGGGGAATAGGGAACAGTGAATAGGGAACAGCGTGTGCTTGATTCGACTGCATGTCGCTATAAGCAATCGGACATTTGGTTAGTGTCCCGAAAAATCACTGACCTCAATGGTGGGTTCCATACAGCGGCTGGGCAATTTACAGGTAAGTGATGTCTTCACGGTTCAAGACTTTATCCACGATTTTGGATTCTGCATCCACCTATTTAGTGATTAAAAGCGATATTTAAGCATCCTATGGTCAAGGTCAGTGTTTGCATTCCCACTTATAATCGCGTGCATTATCTGGCTGAAGCGATCGCCAGTGTGCAGCAACAAACCTTTTCCGATTGGGAAATTCTGGTCTGCGACGACGGTTCCAAAGATGCCACCCCAGCCTTTATGGCTGATTTGGCGGACGATCGCATTCGTTACATTCGCCATGAACAAAATATTGGCAAAAGCAACAACATGATCTCGGGCTACCAAGCGGCCCAGGGCGAATACTTCATCAAATTCGATGACGACGATCGCCTCACTCCAGAATTCCTCGAAAAAACTGCCGCCATTCTCGATCAGCATCCTGACATTGATCTAGTAAGTACCGACCATTGGGTCATCAACAGTGAGAGTCAGCAGGAACCAGAATTCACCGACCAGAATTCCGAACGGTGGGGGCGGACCACGCTGTCTGCTGGCCCCATTGCCAATCTCACGGCTCGTACTTTTGATCAGCAGAGCCTGCAAATTGGTGCCACTCTCTTTCGCAAGCGCGTGTTGGACGAAGTCAGCTATATGCGAGCCAACCTCCAAAATTGCGAAGATAATG
>CAZLYS010000309.1:0-5919 GCA_964563415.1 uncultured Halomicronema sp. | reverse complement strand
TTATCTGACCACTAATTTTGACGACGCTCAATGCTAGTGTGATTCGCGGAAACTGCTTTACACTGTTCAACCTATCAGGGCTGCATTTCGGGGGTGAGCTTAGCTTATAGAAGTTATGCCAGCAGACAATTACACCATCTCTTAACCTATCCTTTATCTGTTCTTTACCGTGGCCCTTTAATTCTAATAAGCTGAGAAATAGTGAAGACTTGATCTCACATCCTTAAAATGATCTAAAAGAGTCTTTTTTGTGGGTGTCACAGAAGTGAACTTGTGTGATATACGTATCCCTGGAGTTACTTCAAAACGAGTTCTTTGATTTCAAGCGATTGATTAATTTGTGGTTTGAAAAATGCTCGTTTGTTTGTGGCGTGAGTGACCTCGATAGGGTGTGGCATCTTGGCGTGATTGTCTCGCTCAATCAAGTGACAAACGTTCAGATACTTTGACCAAATAACACAGAGTGGAATTGGCTATGCTTCAGAAATTTGCTGCCCAGGTTGATTTGCGTAAAGCAGCAGCGCTGGCTTTAGTGGTTGGCCTAGCTGCATGTGGTGGTGGTACAACTACGACCGATGATACTGCGACCGACGATGCTGGCACTGAGACTGCTGCATCTGAGGAAGCTGGAGAGAAGATTTTTGACAGCAATGTTTCTTTGACGGGTGCGGGTGCATCTTTCCCTTCGCCTCTCTACCAGAACTGGTTCGTTGAGCTCAACAAGAAGGTTCCCGAGCTGCAAGTTAACTATCAGTCTGTCGGTAGTGGTGCTGGGGTTGAGCAGTTTACGGCTGAAACCGTAAACTTTGGCGCTAGCGACGTCGCCATGGATGACGAGGAAATTGCCGCCGTTGAGAAAGGCACCATTTTGTTGCCGATGGCTGCAGGGGCGATTGTCATGGCTTACAACCTGCCTGGTGTAGAAGGTTTGAACCTGCCTCGCGACGTTTACACCAACATTCTGTTGGGCAACATCACCAGCTGGAGCGACCCCGCCATTGTCGAGGCTAATCCTGATATTGAACTGCCCGACTCTGACATCACGGTGGTGACTCGCTCTGACGGTAGTGGTACAACGGGTGTATTCACTAAGCACTTGAGTGCCATTAGCCCCGAGTTTGAGAGCCAAATTGGCGAAGGTAAAACAGTTGAGTGGCCAACCACTGGTAACTTCATTGCCGGTAAGGGCAATGAGGGGGTGACTGCTCAAATTCAGCAGACTGAAGGCGCGATTGGCTACGTTGAGTATGGCTATGCTACTAACAACGGTTTGGCGGTTGCGGCTCTGGAAAATGCTTCTGGCAACTTTGTGAAGCCGACTGGTGATTCTGCCTCCGCGACGTTAGATGCGGTTGAACTGCCCGAAAATCTACGGGCCTTCATTACGGACCCCGAGGGTGAAAACTCTTATCCGGTTGTGACCTATACCTGGATGTTGGTCTACGAACAGTATGATGATCCCATGCAGGCTAAGGCTGTTGAGGTCATGGTTGAGTACGGTTTGAACGAAGGTCAGGCGATTTCTCCTGAACTGGGTTATGTGGCTCTACCGGATAGCGTCCGCGAAAAGGTGGCCGCTGCCGCTGATGGCTTGAGTCCCGACTACACCATCACGCTTGAGTAATTAGCTCAATTGCAAAAGGGGGCTGCTAGCCCCCTTTTTTTACGTTGAATATCGGTTTGATGACAGGAGAGATAGCATTGTGACTGCCTCAAATGCCCCGAATACCCGTGGCCGCAGTAATGGTGAAAAGAAGTTTGACGGCTTGTTTGTGGGCACGACGTTGACTTTTGCAGTAGCAACTGGGTTGCTGCTGTTAGCGATCGCGTTCATCATCTTTACGGATGCCATTCCTGCCGTTCGGCAGTTTGGGTTAGGGTTCATCTTCGCCAGTACCTGGAACCCAGTGCAGGAGACCTACGGTGCCTTGCCGATGATTTACGGCACGCTGGTGAGTGCGTTTCTAGCACTCCTCATTGCAGTACCTCTGGGGTTAGGCGTTGCCATCTTTCTGAGTGAAAATTTTATTCCCCTCAAAATTCGCACCATCCTGGTTTTCATGGTGGAGCTGTTAGCCGCTATTCCCAGTGTTGTGTATGGATTGTGGGGCATCTTTGTGCTGATTCCGGCCCTGAAGTGGTTTTTCGGCCTGTTCGGGATTCAGTTCACCGGACCGAGTATGCTGACTGCTTCTTTGATTTTGGCAATTATGATTTTGCCCATTATTACGGCGATCTCTCGCGATTCTCTAGCATCGCTGCCGCCTGACTTACGGCAGGCTTCCTTGGGGATTGGGGCGACCCGCTGGGGCACCATTTTTCGGGTGCTCATTCCGGCGGCGATTTCTGGCATTGTGGGTGGCATCATGCTGGCGCTTGGTCGCGCCATGGGTGAGACAATGGCGGCAACGATGGTCATCGGCAACTCTAATCAGGTCAGCTTAAACCTTTTAGAGCCGGGTAATACGATCGCCTCTCTACTGGCTAACCAATTTGCTGAAGCGAAAGGCCTGCAAGTGTCGGCCCTAATGTATGCGGCCTTTATCTTGGTGATTATGACCCTGGTGGTTAACATCCTGGCGCAGCTGATTGTGAGCCGCATCCAGGCCAAATACGAGTAATGAGCTGACTGGGAATTTCTTAAGTAGTGGGTTTGGGGATCAGAAATTATGACAACCGCAACGGGCTCTTCTCCAGAGTCTTTTGATTTGCAGGGGCTGCGTAAAGACTCCTCGCGCCGCCGGGATATTTTCAACATTGTCATGACCGGGCTCTCCGGGCTCTGTATGATTCTGACGTTGATTCCGTTGGTGCTGGTGCTGGCTTATGTTTTGATTCAGGGTGCTGGCAGCTTGTCACCGGCGCTCTTTTTCGAGTTGCCTCCCCCCCCGGGTCTAGACGGTGGCGGCATTGCTAACGCGATTATTGGCACCCTTATAGTAGTGGCGATCGCCACTGTGATTTCTGTGCCCTTTGGCGTGATGGCTGCCGTTTATCTGTCGGAATTTAGCCAGGATGGTCAGGTGGCCAGGTGGGTGCGTTTCTTTACGAATGTCTTGAGTGGCGTGCCCTCGATTATCTCTGGGGTATTTGTTTACGCGTTGCTGGTAAAGACGGGCCTGACCGGTTATTCAGCGGTGGCCGGTGGGGTCGCTTTAGCCGTTTTGATGCTGCCCACCATCATTAGAACGACCGATGAAGCCCTCAACATTATTCCTCAAGAGATCCGCTGGGCTTCGGTCGGCGTGGGCGCATCTCGGTATCAGACTGTCTTGCAGATCGTCTTGCCCGCTGCGGTGCCCTCAATTTTGACTGGGGTAACGCTGGCGGTTGCTCGGGCCGCAGGTGAAACGGCGCCTTTGATTTTTACTGCTTTGTTCTCGCAGTTTTGGCCCAATGGCATCATGCAACCCATTGCGACGCTGTCGGTACTGGTTTACAACTTTGCGATCGTCCCATTCGAGCCACAACAGGAACTTGCTTGGGCCGGTTCTCTCATTCTGGTTTTACTGGTCTTGGTCACGAGTATCACCGCCCGGGTGGTTACCAGCCGCAAAACATTCTAAGTAAGGGCATTCTTTGGATATAGGAGGGGAGAGTTAAGGCTCATGATGGAACAAATGGCTGCACAGACTAAGACAGATACCGTCTTTCAACTAGAGCAATGCGACATCTATTACGGTAGCTACAAAGCCGTTAGAGAGGTCACAGTAGACATTCCTCGCAATCGCATTACGGCTTTTATTGGCCCTTCGGGTTGCGGGAAGAGTACCGTATTGCGCTGTCTCAATCGGTTAAATGACCTTATCGAAAGCTTTCATTTAGAAGGCAAGATTCTCTATCACAATCAGAATCTTTACGATGCTGATATTGACCCGGTGGAAGTGCGTCGCCGCATCGGCATGGTGTTTCAGCGTCCCAACCCGTTTCCGAAGACGATTTACGACAATATTGCCTACGGTCCCCGAGTCAATGGTTTTAAGGGCACCAAAGACGAAATGGATGAGATCGTAGAAACCTCTCTCAAGCGAGCCGTGCTTTGGGATGAAGTGAAAGACAAGCTGGGCGAGAGTGGATTTTCGCTGTCAGGGGGGCAGCAACAGCGACTCTGTATTGCTCGCACGATAGCGGTAGAGCCTGAGGTGGTGCTGATGGATGAGCCGTGCTCTGCGCTTGACCCCATTTCGACCCTCAAAATTGAGGAGCTGATGATGGAACTGCGACAGAAATATACCATCGTCATCGTGACTCACAATATGCAGCAGGCGACGCGGGTGGCTGACAAGACGGCCTTCTTTAATGCTGTGCCCACCGAATCAGGCGGCAAGGTGGGGTACCTCGCAGAGTTCAACGACACGCAGGAAATTTTTGGCAACCCGGCAGAAGAGGCCACGCGCGACTATGTGACGGGGCGTTTTGGCTAAGGGCTGTAGCCACCATCATTCATTATTAGTTGAGGACTCTAGTAGTCAGCTTTTCACAACTGAAAAGCTGATCACTTTATTGGCAATTTAGTCTACTGTCATGAGCCTGCGGAGATCAGCAACGAGAGCATTGATGCGATCGCGGGTAGTGTTCCAACTGCACATAAACCGTACTCCCCCGGCTCCAATGAAGGTATAAAAGTGCCAGCCGCGATCGTGGAGGGCTGCAATGACGGCTTCCGGCAATTCTACAAACACGCCATTGGCCTGTTGGGGAAACAGTAGCCGTACACCGGGAATGTTGGCTAGCTGCTCGGCCAGATAGGTGGCGCAGTTATTGGCATGATGTGCATGTTTTAGCCACACGTCATCTTTCAACATCCCGATCAACGGGGCGGACATAAACCGCATTTTTGAAGCGAGTTGTCCCGCCTGCTTGCAACGATAGTCAAAGTCTGCCGCCAGAGATCGATCAAAAAAGATTACTGCTTCTCCCACAGCCAGCCCGTTTTTAGTCCCACCAAAGCACAAGACATCGACGCCTTGTCGCCAAGTCATATCGGCAGGGGAGCAGTTGAGGGCCGCGATCGCATTGGCAAACCGAGCCCCATCCATATGCATTTTGAGATGGTAGCGATCAGCTACTTCTCGAATCGCGGCTAGCTCTTCCAGACTGTAGAGGGTGCCCACCTCTGTGGGCTGAGTGAGGCTAACGACTTTAGGTTGCGGATAGTGAACATCACTCCGCTTGAGGACGATTTGTTCAATCGCTGTGGGAGTCAGTTTGCCATTGGAGCCTTGACCCAGCAGTAACTTCGCCCCATTCGAAAAGAATTCCGGTGCCCCACACTCATCGGTCTCGATATGGGCAAGTTCGTGACAGATGACACTGTGGTAACTCTGGCATAGGGAAGCCAGCGCTAACGAATTTCCTGCTGTGCCGCTAAAGACAAAAAAGACTTCGCAGTCTGTTTCAAAGAGTTCCCGCAGGCGGTCAGCGGCTTGTTGGGTCCAAGGATCCTCCCCATAGGCGATCGCTGATCCCTGATTGGCTGCCAGTAACGCCGCGATCGCCTCTGGGCACATGCCTGCATAATTGTCGCTAGCAAATTGTTCGAGCATGTCGACCGTCCAAAAGTAATGTGTAGAAGCGGTTGGGCTGAATGTATCGAACTGTCGTTTGCCTAAAGTGAGGGCTGGTGACTAATACCGGCAGCTCGCGTTGAGTGAGCACAAGAATGAGAAAATCATCCTATGCACCTGGATTAGCCCAACAATTCTGCTGCCGCCAACGCCTCTCAAACATATCTTTACTTGGGCCAATTAACTGTTCCGCGAGTCAACAATCGACCATCATCCTGTCATGCAAACTTCGATGATTCTGTATGTTTTTGATATGTTGGGCGTCGCGGTCTTTGCCGTTAGCGGGGCGTTAGCTGCTGGGCGCAAACACCTGGATTTGTTAGGGGTATTGGTGATTGCTGTGGTGACAGCT
>CAZLYS010000308.1:0-5927 GCA_964563415.1 uncultured Halomicronema sp. | reverse complement strand
TAGCAGCGGTAGCGGGGATGTCATTCGCGTTGGGTCTAAAGACTTTACCGAGCAGCTGATTTTGGGAGAAATTTATGCCCTCGTGCTCGAAGATGCAGGCTACCAAGTCGAACGCAAACTGAACTTAGGCGGTACACCCGTCGCCCAAGCCGCTCTTGAAAGTGGCGAAATTGATCTGTATCCAGAATATACGGGTACCGGTCTCTTGACTGTGCTTAAGGCGGAGGCCGATAGCGACCCGGATGCTGTTTATGAAACGGTCTCAACGCAATACGAAGAGCAGTTTAACTTGGTTTGGCTGGAACCATCGCCGATGAATAACACTCAAGCGCTCGCCATGACCGCAGAGAAATCTCGTGAACTCGGCATTACAACCATTTCAGATTTCGTTGCTCAAGCAAGCGACCTCATATTAATTGGCCCCCCCGAGTTTGCAGTCCGTGAAGATGGACTGCCTGGTCTGCAATCGGCCTATGGCGATTTCCAACTGAAAGATTACAAGGCCGTGGATGCCGGGCTACGTTACCAAGGATTGGTCGATGGCGAGGCCGACGTGGCTGTTGCCTTTGGCACCGATGGCGAGATTAGTGCTTTTAATCTGGTTGTCTTGGAAGACGATCGCCAGCTTTTTCCACCCTATCAAGTGGCTCCGGTGGTGCGCCAAGAACTGCTTGAAGCGAACCCTGAAGTGCAGAGTATTCTGAATGATCTTGCCCCTGTCATCACTGATGAAGTCATGCAATCTCTCAACTATCAAGTGACTGGCGAAGCCCAAGAACCCGAAGCGGTGGCGCAACAGTTTTTAGTGGAGTATGGCTGGCTTGAGAACGGCGACGGTGAATCTTAGTGTGGGTTCTTCAGGCATCGCATCATCGTTGATTGACTGCGGCCAACCAACTACGCGGGGTACCTAAATTAGCTGGGGCTGCTGACTATTCAATTTTTGACATCCTATGGGTTTTTGAATGGGTAACATTCTGTTTGAACAAGTCACGCTCCAATTTCCGGGGGCAGGACAACCTGCAGTGAGTCAGGTGACTTGTGAAATCCAGTCAGGAGAATTGGTGGTCATTTTGGGGCCTTCAGGCTGTGGCAAGACCACATTGCTGAAAATGGTTAACCGACTCTATGAGCCGACAGCGGGACGAATCCAGATCGCGGGTCAAAATATTCAAGCACTTAGACCAACAACCCTGCGGCAAAAGATTGGATATGTGATTCAGCAGTCAGGGCTGTTTCCACATATGTCAGTAGCCCATAACGTTGCTGTAGTGCCGAAGTTATTGAAGTGGCCTCAGGGCAAAATTCAAGCTCGGGTCGATGAACTATTAGAGTTGGTCAAGCTACCCCCATCCGACTATCGCGATCGCTATCCGGCACAACTGTCGGGCGGTCAACAGCAGCGCGTAGGCATCGCTAGAGCGCTTGCGGGGAATCCAGATTATCTGCTGATGGACGAACCCTTTGGTGCGATCGATGCTATTACCCGTAGTGCTTTGCAAGCAGAAATCTTACGGTTGCAGCAACAACTCCACAAAACCATTCTCTTTGTGTCCCATGATGTGGACGAAGCCTTGCGATTGGGCGATCGCATCATCGTGATGAATGCAGGACGCATCGTTCAATTTGATACCCCGTTTAACCTTCTGACTCAACCGACTGATCCCTTTGTCCATCAATTGTTGGGAGCTGACAACATGGTGCGACAGCTAGGCCTGTTGCCGGTCAACGCTGCGATGGTCCCTTTGTCTGAACCTGATCAACCGGGAAACAGCCCGAGGATTGACGCGATCGCAAATTTACGCGACGCTCTATCACTGATGTTAAAAACCGGTGCCCCGGCACTCAGTGTGATGAAAGATGGCGAACCCGTCGGGCAGCTGACCCTGGAGCATATTCGCACCTACGCCTTAGAGGCCAATCGCTGATGGTGTACCTGCTGAGCCATCCGGGTGAAATCGCCACCCTGGTCTGGCAACACCTGCAAATGACGCTCAGTGCGCTGGCGATCGCCGTTTTGATTGCAGTGCCGATCGCCTTGATAATTCACCGATTTCGCTGGTTATCAGTGCCTGTGATGGGGCTGCTGGGCATTTTCTACACCGTTCCAAGCCTGGCACTCATCATCTTTTTAGTCCCGCTTTTTGGCTTAAATGCGACTTCCGTAATTGTGGCCATGGTGATCTATACGCAAGTCATTTTGGTGCGTAACTTGACGGTCGGTCTCGCTGGGATCAATCATTCAGTGTTGGAAGCCGCTACCGGGATGGGCATGAATCCTTGGCAGCGATGGTGGTGGGTGCAGGTACCGTTAATCTTGCCCGTGTTCATTGCTGGTGTGCGGATTGCTGCGGTAGTGGCGATCGCGATCGCCACCATCGGCGCTAAATTTAACGCCGGTGGTCTAGGCACATTATTATTTGACGGCATCCAAACGAACCGGATTGATAAAATCTGGGCCGGTTCTATCGCTGTTGCCATCCTGGCATTTACCTTAAACGGCTGCTTACTCTGGCTGGAAAAGCGTAGTCAGTCAATGCCTCAACAATAGTGGCGCAAAGCAAGCAGTCTTTGGCTTCGTACAGCGCTCCGCAGTTTGCTCAAGTCAGCCTGGATCGACAAAAATGCTATCTGGCAGATGTTTCAATTCCGCCTTCCAACCGCCGCATTCCGAATTCTGCGATGGATGGCATATTGCAGGCGCTCTTAATTCAGCCAGAACTACCCTGGTGTCGTCTGTACCCTGACTGCTTTACCCTGCTATACCTTACTCTCCCGCACCATTTGAATGCCGTGGATGGGACAATTTGGCACTGCGGCTTCCGCCTCACGGCGGTACCAAGTTTGATGACAACTCGCCACCGGACAAACATAGCGGGGACTCTCCACTGTGCCAGCCTTTCCCGGCAGGGGTTGATAGGTACGAATGATGCCGAGAATTTCCGTCGCTGATTTCTGCTCTTCCAGATACAGGCGCAGCCATTCTCGTGTCGGCTCAGCCAATGACAACACGCGATGAACTTCTGCTTGTTGCGTCGTCGAGTCGGCAGTGGCGCTCAGAGCCAATTCCAGACGATGACCCATCGCATCAGCATCGGGACGGTCTAGTAGCTCTGCCAAATAAGGTCGAATGGCTTGTGCCGCTTGCAACACGTCTGGAGAAGAAGTCATAATCTGAACCCACCTGAATAGGCAAGAAACCAAATACATAATTGTATTATTGGTCACTTTTGCAGCAATCAGGCAAAGGCGTCACACAGCTTATACCGATGGCGCCAAGGGCCGCAATTATAAGTCCGGCGGTGATCGCCCACCGATCCATCGTTCCTCTGGCGCCGACTAGTTTCGCAATCTTCGGCATTTAACACCGTCAGCCCCCTCAAACCGTTGCAAGAAAGTCACATTTGCCTTATATCTCATTCAGAATATTCGATGATTCAGTACTGTTGTGAGAAGCGCACAACAGTTGACCGTTTCTCGCTAAAAGGTGGGCACAGGATGAAATTTTTACGGGGTAGACTCGGACCTTGGCGTTACCGCTGGGGGAATTGGCTGCTGTTGGCAATCACAGTGTTGATGCTCATTGTGACTACTCCGGCTTGGGGACAAGATACTGCGACCGATACCAGCCCCGATGCCACCGTATCAAGTGACGTTGACACTGAGATCAGCAACGAAGTCGACGGCTTTCCGGTCACCTTCGATGGCAAAGTAATTTTTCAGATTCGTGAAGGGGTCACAGGCATCGCCACCGCCGAAGAACGCGCCAGAATTATTGAGCAGCGTCTTCGTGCGGTCACCAGAAACCCCGCCATTAAAGCTGATGACATTCGTGCCGAAACAGAAGAGCGGCAAAGCGTTGTCTTGGCGGGGGATACGGTGTTGCTTACCATTAGTGAAACTGATGCTGAGGCCTATGGGGAGACTCATCCCGAACTGGCCAGAACGGCCGTCGAAATCATCAGTACAGAGCTAGCAGAATATCGCGAAGAACGTAGCGTTCGCAACTTGGTCATCAGTATTGTGGCCACTGTGATTAGCACGATAGTGCTGGTGCTATTTTTGCGGGGCTTATTCTTACTGGCCTCCAAACTGCTTATTCAGATTCAAGAGCGGCGACAAGCGGGGACGCTAAGGTTACATGTTCGGTCTTTCCCGCTACTGGGGGCAGGTGCTACCAGTTATCTGCTCAGCAACCTGGTGCGCGTTCTCAGAGCAATCTTGATTTTAGTGGCACTGTACTTGTACGTGCCGTTTGTGCTGAGTCTATTTCCAGCGACCGAAGCCTTGGGCGATAGCCTCTTGCAAGATATTGCCTTTCGCATTAATGCTTTAGTGCAAGCCTTTGTGGCTTATTTGCCGAGCGTGGCTATGTTGGGGGTGATCGCGCTAATTGCTTACTATGTGGTGCAATTTGCCCAACAGATCATTGCTGAACTAGGGCGCCCTGGTGCCTATCCCTGGTTTTATGAAGAGTGGGTACAGCCCACCAATCGCTTGGCAATGTTTTTGATTGTGGCGATCGCTCTGGTGATGGCTGGGCCATATATGCCAGGGTTTGGGTCACCAGCGTTTCAGGGCGTCTCGATCTTTGTGGGTGCCTTGCTGACATTAGGTTCATCTTCAGCAGTGTCAAATGCCCTGGCAGGCTTGATTTTGATTTACACACGGGCATTCCAAATGGGGGATTTCATCCGCATTGATGACACTGTTGGCACTGTCCAAGACAAATCGTTATTTGTCACTCGCGTGCTCACCCCCAAACAAGAGACTGTCACCATCCCTAACGCTTCAGTACTGAACAATAATGTCATTAATTACAGTGCCATCTGCCGCGAGTGTAATGGTCAACTACTCCTGTACACGACCATTACTTTGGGATACGACGTCCCCTGGCGCAAAGTTCACGAGGTGCTCATTGCGGCGGCCAAAGCCACCACCCACATTGAGGCAGAGCCGATTCCTTTCGTCCTGCAAACCGATTTGAACGATTTCAACGTTAGTTATCAGCTCAACGCCTACACCGCCATTCCTGAAAAAATGCCGCGCATTTACTCAGAGCTGCATCAAAACATTCAGGATAAGTGTAATGAAGCCGATATCGAAATTCTCTCGCCTCACTTTTCGGCGCTACGAGACGGCAACCATTCCACCATTCCTGCTAACTACCTGCCCGAAAATTACACGTCTCCAGGGTTTGTCATGCAAGCCCCTAATCATCATTCCTGAGTTCAGGTCCGCACACCATCACAGAATCGGGCTGACAAGATCGGCATCAATGACGTCGTTCTCGCCTCTTTTGTTTAATCCTCACATTTTTGTTTGAGGCCCGCGGCATAAGCCTCAAACGACTCCTCCAGGTCAGGAATCATGCGGCCCATGATTCGGTGCAAGCAGACCGCTAAACACTTCACACATGCTGAATTCCGTCGTGCCGTCGGGTTGTGGGGTCAGGGTAATGGTGCGATCGCTAGTTGCGGTCTACGATTGTCGTGTCTGAGGGGGCAGCCGTAGCAGGCTCGCCCTGTATCAGACCCCAGGAATTTTTGAGCAGGCCGTTCGACAGAGAGGGATGAGGTACTGTGTCAGCCATGAACAGCGTTATCGCAATCGCCAACACCAAACGGGAAAGCTTAATTTCTTTGAGTATTTGCATGACGCTAATGTCCTCAGAGCGTGTTTGAAACGGGTCACGCGGCCAGCACGGCATTGGCGGCAGCTTCGCCCGCAGCGCAGGCCCCTTCCATATAGCCGCGCCAGACTTTCGATAGGTGAGTACCAGCCCAGTGGATGCGGCCGCAGGGCTCCCAGAGGCGATCGCCAATCGCTGTGAGGGTTCCCGGCGTCATATAAGAGCAGGCCCCGCCCTGTGACCAGGGTTCGTTTACCCACTGCTTAACCACCATCTCCACTGGATGGCGTCCCTG
>CAZLYS010000307.1:0-5933 GCA_964563415.1 uncultured Halomicronema sp. | reverse complement strand
TGGTGGTCGTAGCCCCATCTAAAATGCCAATTTGAAAGGTCCCCTGAGGATCTTTATAAAGGCCACTGAGGCTAGGCGCGGCCTCCACAGTCGTTGCTGGTTCATTTGCAGGCGCTTGAGCCAGCATGGACCCGGGTGATGAAACGGCCGCTGTCGTCCACCCATGCCCTGAACCGATCAATAGCGACACGATGAGCGCGATCGCCGCCATTCCCATCCATCCTAGTGACCGCCGGTGCATGGCCTGAACCCCTTCAGTGATGACTATCCGCCCCTAGCTTACCGAGAAATTTCGGAGCCAGTCGCTCTTTTGTTAGAAATTAATTCCAATCCTAGAAATCAATTTCGACAAAAGGATTCTACGCATCGCACAAATATTTCTACCCCAGTAGACAGCGCGGCTTCATCAAAATTAAAACGAGGATGATGATGAGGGTATGCCAAGCCTTTTGCTTGGTTGGCTGAGCCCAAGAAGAAATAACAGCCAGGGACTGCCCGTAAGAAAAAGGACATGTCTTCCCCGCCCATAGTTTGACATTCGGGCACCACACCAGCGGGGGTTTCAACTACTGATAGCGCTGCCGATCGCACCAATTCAGCAATACCGGCATCATTCACTACCGGCGGATACAGCGGATTGTAGTCCAGCTCATAGCTCGCCCCGTGGCACTGGCAAACCCCACCAATGATTT
The DNA here is from genome assembly GCA_964563415.1 of uncultured Halomicronema sp. Classification (GTDB taxonomy): domain Bacteria; phylum Cyanobacteriota; class Cyanobacteriia; order Phormidesmidales; family Phormidesmidaceae; genus Halomicronema. The sequence continues at coordinate 5,241 of CAZLYS010000307.1, read as the reverse complement.
GGTCTAACCGTTGGGCAAAATAGCCTTCATAGATGTCGTCAAAATATCGCACCGTACCACTCAACCGGGCCTGATCAGCAATCACATTCACCGCTGATCCTGCGTGCAGTTCTCCCAAGGTGACCACTGCTGACTTGAGGGGGTCAATGTTGCGCGCCACGATGGCTTGAATCGCATTGACAACTTGGGCCGCCACCACAATGGAATCTACCGTCTGATGCGGAATCGCCCCGTGCCCACCTCGGCCTTTAATGGTGCAGTGAAAAAATTCGGTTGCGGCCATCATGGGGCCTGTCCGCACACCCACAGTGCCCACTGGCAAGTTATTCCACAAGTGGAGGCCAACAATAGCGTCCACATCAGGGTTTTCCAGTGCGCCCTCCTCAATCATCGGTTTGGCGCCCCCAGGCCCTTCCTCGGCCGGTTGAAAGATAACCTTCACCGTGCCGCGAAAGCTATCGCGGTGCCGTGAGAGATAGTAAGCCGTGCCCAAAGCGATCGCCACGTGACCGTCATGGCCACAGGCATGCATGACGCCGTCTTGCTGCGATCGATAGTCCACTGGGTTCATCTCGTGGATGGGTAAAGCATCCATATCAGCCCGAATAGCCAGTACCGGCCCTGGTTGATGGCCTTGAATCACAGCCACAACACCAGTTTTAGCAATCCCTGTTTGGTGCTCAATGCCCCATGTTGTGAGCTTTTGGCTGATCAAAGCTGCGGTCTTTGCTTCCCGAAAGGCTAATTCCGGTTGCTGATGAATTTGTCGACGCCACACAGTAATTTGTGGCTGCAGTTGACGAATGGATAAACGCACTCCCGACAGGGTCGGTGTGGAAGCTGGCAAAACAGTTGAAATCATAGTTGATTCTTAAAAGTGACCTGTGTGGGCAAAGAGTTGAGGCATAAATATAGGTGTCACCCTACTGTTGTGCCCGGTCTTTATCCCGAACTCGCGATCGCACAAACTCTATGAGCCAGAAGCCAACATGCTGACGTGTCGGCAACTTTAGCGGCATATTTTAAAACCAATCGAACCCTTATCTAAATGGTGATTTAACTCAGCAAGCCGAGGCTAACAATGGCGCGACCAACTCTAAATCTTTAATATTGGTGACTCAAACAAGCTTGAAAACCAACCAATTCAGACTTTGGCCTAGTTAAACCTTTTGAACATTATGAAAGACTCAGCTAGGGACATGTGTGATCGTGCCCATTTTGTTCAGTAAAGTTTCTGTTAAGTAATCCGTACAATCTCCGATGACACTCGTTTGCTTCATCTCGTCTTCATAAAGTAATCTGGCGAGATTGACGTCATCCGGAAAAAATAGTGTTGCGAATACAGCCCGTATCTAAGGATTGAACCAGATTCCTAACTCTGTCTAAATTTGGATTCAGCCGTGTCGGCAATTATGAACACCAATATAGAGATTCACTAACATTTTTGGCATGACTGCTCATCTTGAGGCTGACGAGTTTGGCGATGGTGAAGATTTTTATCGCGACTTGAACTGAGATCGAGATTCGTTGACCAAAGCCGATAATTTTGCAATTTCAACCATTTGCTCAGCGATGTGCTCATCACTGCTAGGTTGTCAAAAGGCTTGCAATTGGCTGTGCTCCCGCTAATGAGGGTAAAAGCGATCACTCTATCGTCCAGAGGATATATCTCAAACTGAGCATAGAAACAGATATTTTTGTCAGTAAACAGCGAATGCGCAGCTGTTGATCAGCTGCGCATTCGATAGGAGCTTCTATATGGGTTAGAGTTTGACGGTCCTTAAAGCATCAGTCCTAAATCAGCAGCGTTGCTCTAGATATTGGCCAATCATCACTTCCTCACCAGCGCGTGAAATAACTGTTTGGCGAGTGCGTGTAGATGCACCAATCAACTTAATTTCTTCCTCAAAGCTGGAGCCATCGTAGGCCGTTTTCAGTACCATCGTACGCGGTTCACTAAAGCTGAAGTCAGCCGTTACGGGTTTTGCTGTAGCAAAGCCGCGATCGCGATATAGCGTCGCACCTCTAATCCCAAACAATGTTGATCCGTTCACCGGCTTCCGCTGGGTATGGATGTAGTTGCTCTCCCAGGTAACTTGGGCACCACAGATCAGCGGGGGCGTCTCAGACAACTGATGCAGATGATGGAGCTCTTCCAACTCAGCAGTGCCTGCAGCCAAAAAGCGGATGTTGATATAACTCACAACCTCCTGCACATCGCCACTTTTGAGCGTGTAGTAACGACGCTTAGAACACCAATCACCCTCACAAGTCTTAAAAAAGGAGGATACCAAAGGTTCAGCCAGAATCCGGGCAGTATCTAGGGAGTAGGGCATAAGAGGTCGTCTCATATCAGAAAAAAGACTTATGGAAGCAATAACTTCAAGATTATTGATTTTTTGTGACTTGTGCAAATACTATCGATCTGTTCCAGAATTGACAACTTGTCAGCTTTTGTTCAAGGTTTGCGTAATGGCGTTAACTCGATATACCAATGTCGTGGCCTCGATTCCCGATAGTACTGAGGCCCAGTAGAGAAACCGCTGCCTCCGCTACAAAATAGATAAAGGCATGATGAAGCCTGGCTTCCTGTCCCCAACCTGGATCGAGAGATTCTAAGATGGAAAAGCGTTAACGCTTTCTTTAGGATTTGCCTGCAACGATAGTGTCACTCACTCCCCTACCCCATCAACCTTCTGTGTCCACCCCTGCGCGTTTTCCCGTTTCGCCAAGACCACCTCGTTCCTGGTGGTCAAGACTGCAGCGGCGAAGTCGTTATATTTATCTCAAATTTATTCGTCTGCGGGGACACCCCAAAGAACTCGCTCGGGGACTAGCCGCCGGAGTCTTTGCTGGCATGTTTCCACTATTTGGCTTGCAGACCATTATGGGAGTCGCGATCGCCCTACGCATCAAAGGGAATCCGCTGATGGCTGCCGCTGGCACCTGGATCAGCAATCCGCTGACATACCTACCGATTTACGCCTTTAACTACCGTCTCGGTAGTTGGATTTTGGGTCGTCCCGTCGTCAATTTATTCACCGATGTGGAATCGATGAAAGCTTGGGTAGAAACGGGTGCCGATGTCGGCATTGCGCTCATGTTGGGCAGCGCCGTCATGGGCGCAATCTTTGGTACGGCCAGTTATTTTGCTGGGCTGCCCCTGATTCGCCGAGCTCGCCGCCGCTATCGCCAGTTTAAGCACCCAGAGTCTTAGTTGCACTTCATTTAGTTGTGGGCTGCGCCTAGCTAACGCAGCATACAGACTGCAGAATGTAGGTCTGGTTGGCTGTGGACTTCAAGGCTCTGAGTGGTGGCGACCTCATTGCTGATGGCTCAATTATTGAATTTCGTGTGGCGAGCCTAAAGGTCTTTGAGCCGTATCTAGGTATGAGTGCTCATCACTTTCAGGTGTGTTCAGAATGTCTTGGAACTGTTGAACATTGAACTGATAAGGAAAGTTTGCGGCTGATTGAAACTCCAGTGGACTGTAGTGTTTAGCATGGCAGTATCACTCACTGGATAGAGCGTGATCGCGTTCTGAGCAAGCGATGCAACAGACCTTACAAATTACTGGCATGAGCTGTGCTGGGTGTGCCCGCAGCGTCGAAAACGTCATCCATCAGGTTGACGGTGTCGAAAATTGCGTCGTTAACTTTGGCACCGAGCAAGCGATCGTCGAGTTCAACGCCCGCCAGGTCCATCTACAAGATATTCAACATGCCATTGAGCAGGCTGGTTACGGTGCCACACCAGTAACCGAGTTTGGAGAAGTCCCTCTTAGTGAGGAGGAAAATCCAGATCCTCAGGCCCAGAGCTTGCTCCGCAAAGTCATTTTTGGAGGCGTCGTGAGTGCCCTCATCGTTTTTGGCTCTATCCCCATGATGACGGGCCTGCAGATTAGTTGGATTCCCCATTGGTTGCATCATCCATGGGTGCAATGGGTTTTGGCTACTCCCGTAATGGTGTGGTGCGGGCAAGCCTTTTTTGTCGGGGCATGGCATAGTTGGCAGCGGCGATCGCCCGATATGAATACCCTCGTGGCACTGGGAACAGGAGCCGCGTATCTCTATTCATTGGTGGTCACGATCGCTCCGCAGTTGGTCACCAACCAAGGGTTAGAAGTCGCCGTATATTACGAAGCCGCAGTGGTCATTATTACCCTCCTGCTGCTCGGGCGCTGGTTAGAACAGCGGGCCAAAAAACACACCTCAGACGCCATTCGTCATCTAATGGGGTTGCAAGCCAAAACTGCTCGTGTCTGGCGGCAGGGGCAAATTATCGATATTCCCATTCAGGCGGTCGTCGTGGGGGATGTAGTGTTGGTACGCCCGGGAGAAAAGATTCCAGTTGATGGTGACGTGACCGAGGGCCAGTCCACGGTGGATGAGTCCATGGTGACGGGGGAATCAATGCCCGTAACGAAGGGAGTGGGAGATCCGGTAATTGGGGCCACGCTCAACAAAACGGGTAGCTTTCGGTTCCAGGCCTCGCGAGTGGGCAGAGATACGGTACTGGCCCAGATTGTGCAATTAGTGCAAGCTGCCCAAAACTCCAAAGCGCCAATTCAAAAACTGGCTGATCGTGTCACCGGGTGGTTTGTGCCCGTGGTGATGGCGATCGCGCTGGTTACTTTCCTCGTCTGGTTTTTGGCTACGGGGAACCTCACTCTGGCTCTGGTCACCACGGTTAGCGTCCTCATCATTGCCTGTCCTTGTGCACTGGGGTTAGCGACTCCGACCTCCATTATGGTGGGCACCGGCAAAGGGGCCGAAAACGGCATTCTGATCCGTGGGGGTGACAGTTTGGAACAAGCCCACAGCATCACCACCCTCGTGCTCGACAAAACGGGAACGTTGACGGCAGGTAAGCCAACCGTTACTGATTTTGTGACTGTGGCGGGAACCGCTAACCAAAACGAATTAAAGCTACTGCGATTGGTTGCGGCAGTAGAGCAAAATTCTGAGCATCCTTTGGCAGAAGCCATTTTGCAATATGCCCAGCGGCAAGAAGTGGCTATAAAACCGCTGCCAGCTGTGACTGACTTTGCCGCGATCGCCGGTCGAGGGGTAGAGGGCTGGGTTGCTGATCGTTGGGTGCAAATTGGTAACGCCCAATGGATGCAAGAACTTAGTTTAGATATCACCCGACTTGCCGACCGGGAGGCGGCGCTGGCCAGCCAAGCTAAAACCACTGCGCTGATCGCCATTGATGGACAGATTGAGGGGTTGTTAGCGATCT
>CAZLYS010000306.1:0-5935 GCA_964563415.1 uncultured Halomicronema sp. | reverse complement strand
TGAGTTTGCCTCGCTGATCCGCTTTTCTGAGCACGCGTTAACATCGGGGGCGGCAGCGCTGGCTGCCCGCACCACCATCGTGGTTGATGTTCCGATGGTGCAAGTCGGCATCGCGCCCCCCATTCAAGAAACCTTTGTCAATCCCGTATATTGCAGCATGGATGCCCTCACCCGTCCTCAAAAGGGCAAAAGTAAAACGGCTTGGGGTATCGAGACTTTAGCTCAGCGTTATCCAGAAGGCATCTTTATCGTGGGCGAATCACAAACGGCTCTGGAGTCACTGGTTGACCTGGTAGAAAATAATCAAGTGCGGCCAGCGTTGATCATCGCGACCCCAGCTGGCTTCTTAGATGTCGACGTGCTGAAAGATCGCCTCAAAGACACGATGGTGCCCCACATTAGTATTAATGGGCAAAAGGGAAGTCCAGTCTTGGCAGTCGCGATTATGAATGGTTTGATTGATTTGGCTTGGCAAGCCTACGGTCAAGCCCCCAAAGCAATGTAATTAGACTTCCAGAGAGTTTAATCAATTCACTTCTCATGACTCAGACTCTAAGTAGCTGGCTAGTCGGCACTTTATTATTCCGAGCATGAAAAAGCGGCGTAGATATTCCACGCCGCTGTCAGTTCAGATTCAGTTGAACACTTTAGCCAAGCAGTTACTCAATAATCAGCGGTGCCACTAACGAAGCCGTACGCTCAGGGGTCGCGATCGCACTAAACATCGGTTGACTAGGCTGTTCAGCAACCAACATCATCGTGTCTTGCACGCGATTCAGCACAGCGACTGTCTTCGCATCATAGGTTTGGGTAGCCACCTTGGGATATAGCCCAATGCCGATAACCGGTACCAACAGACAAGCAGCAATAAATGCTTCTCGGGGACGAATGTCTAGCATCAGCGGCGTCTTTTCGACAACCTCACCGGTATTGCCGTAGAAAATGCGACGCAGCATTGTCAACAAATAAATTGGCGAAAGAACCACACCAATGGCTGATAGAACAATGATACTGACCTTGAAGGTGAGGGTATAAGCATCGCTCGTCGCCATGCCAAGGAAAACCGCAATCTCGCTTACAAAGCCACTCATACCGGGTAACGCCAAGGAAGCCATGGCGGCAGCAGTAAAGAAAGCGAAAGCCGCAGGCATCTTGCGGGCCATTCCCCCTAGTTGACTCATATCAAGGGTATGGGTACGCTCATAGGCCACGCCAGAGAGGAAGAACATAACCGCAGCAATCAGACCGTGAGAGATCATCTGCAACAGTGCACCACTAATCCCAATCGTTGTAAAGGCGGCAAAACCAATAAGTACGAATCCCATGTGAGCGATGGAAGAATAAGCCATCCGCCGCTTAAGGTTGTCTTGTCCAAAAGCGTTGAGGGACGCATAAACGATATTGACCACTCCTAAAATCGCCAAGAATGGAGCGACAAATACATGAGCATCAGGCAACATCTCAATGTTCATGCGCAGAATGCCGTAACCTGCCATCTTTAACAAAACGCCAGCCAAAATCATGGAAACTGCCGCAGGAGCCTCACTATGGGCATCGGGCAGCCAAGTATGGAAGGGGAAAATCGGCAGCTTAACGCCAAAGGCTACAATCAAGCCCGCATAAGCGAATAGCTGGAAGGGCAGAGAATACTCCTTCATGGCTAGGTCAGTGAAGTTGAAACTAACCGTGTCGCCATAGAAAGCCATTGCTAAGGCAGCCACCAAGATGAAGATCGAACCGATCGCCGTGTAGAGAATAAACTTAGTTGCCGCATAACGACGCTTTTGACCACCCCAGATAGAGATAAGGAGATAGACCGGTACGAGCTCAACTTCCCACATGAGGAAGAACATCAGAATATCTTGGCAAAGAAAAACCCCGACCTGAGCGCTGTACATCAGTAACAGCAGAAAGTAATAGAGGCGGGGTTTGGTCGAAATATTCCAGGAAGCCAGGATTGCCAGAGTGGTGACCAAGCCACTCAAAATAACGAGGGGCATTGAGAGGCCATCAGCAGCAACGGCCCAGTTCAAACCGATTTGCGGTACCCACTGATAAGTCTCAACCAGTTGCAGCCCAGACTCTTGCAAAGAGTAGTAGCGCCCGAAAGTAAAGATGATGAGTGCGAATTCTGCAAGCGCTACCGCCAAAGAGTAGCTGCGAACCGTTTTGTTATCACTGCCAGGCAGCAGAGGGATCGGCAAACTTGCCAAGAAAGGAAAAAGGACAATCGTGGTCAACCACGGAAATTGCTCGCTAATCATGACATTCACGTGAGTTCTACTGAACAAGTGCACATAGAACGCCGGTTTAGGAGTTGTCTAGCTCAGGGCTGATGGACACATCTAAAGCAATGCATCTTCTTATTGTCGCAGCGGCCTTACCCACACAGTAAAGGTCGGAGGAGTGTCAGCAGGTGATTTCAAACAGGTTGAAATCACGATGACTAGGCGAACCAACCGGGATATTCAGGGTGAGCATTTCTACTCACTCCCATGCATGGCCCTAGTATACGCAACTTCATTAACTTTTGCGAAGGTAGTTTTACAGAGATTTCGCAAAAAAATATCTATAGCAAAGGTAGATAAAGAGTCCCGTCCACTTTGGTCAGAACTGATGACAAAAAACAATGTGACTAAACACTCAGAATTATGTAACCAAACATCAATCATTGTCATAAAACTTTGCCTTTTTATTCTTTTGTCATGGAAAATAATTACTCGCAAATAGTTAAGTGAAATCTTTATCTATGCAGCAACCTGGATCAGTTCCACAGGAAGCGATCACAGCTACCTTATAGTGATTGAGCAGAGGCAGTTTCGGCGCATCGTTATCTCTGTTTAAGGCCTTAAAGAATCGCCTTTTCTATCGATTCAAAAGGTTATTCATGCAAAGCCAGCAAGTGATAATTTGCAGGGTCAGAATTTTATTTGTGTAGTGAAAAAATAGATAGCTAGATCTTCGGGAGTGAGCGCTGACTGCTCTCGCGCAGGGTAGCCTTGAGCCGCGATCAGCCATACATTTCTCAGAGACGGCAACGGCAGATGCTGCTGGACTCAGAAACCTCCATCAAACTGACCGGGCGTTGAATTCGCTACAGACGCACGGTAACCAGCTGTTTGGCAAGATGACATTGGCGAATTTGATTCCCCCATTAAGTCGAGGAGTTATCGGAAGGTAGTTGGTGGTTATGCAAACTTGATGCACAATTGGCTCAATCTATTGGTGTGGTCAGTGGTCAAAGGAGTGATGTCATGTTGAGTTGGGAGAAAACACCGGCTCTCGCCACCATCCGGCAATGTCGCGCCTGGGTGGAAATTGATTTAGAAGCACTGCGGCACAACGTTCAGCAGTTGATTCAGCACATCGGAGCAAAAACCACCTTGATGGCAGTGGTTAAGGCTGATGCCTATGGTCATGGCGCGATCGCGATCGCGGATGCGGCGCTAGCTGCAGGGGCTCGTTGGTTGGGTGTGGCGACCGTACCCGAAGGGGTCGAACTGCGGGAAGCGGGGATTAATGCCCCGGTGATGATTATGGGCGCGATCAATAGCCCAGAAGAGGTGGCCGCGATCGCCCGCTGGCGACTACAGCCAACCCTCGTCTCGCCCAAACAGGCACTTGTATTTTCAGAAGCACTCGCTCAGCGGTCTACTGAGGCTCTACCAGTACATCTCAAAATTGATACGGGCATGTCTCGGCTCGGCTTGGCTTGGCAACAAGCTGCTGAGTTTGTGCAATTTGTCCGACGGTTGCCGAGGTTGCAAATTCATAGCGTTTATTCTCACCTCGCCACAGCAGATGATCCAGATCCGACGATTATGCGCCAACAGCACCAGCGATATGAAACCGTGCTGGCTCAAGTGGCAGCACAAAACATCACGCTGCCCAAGCGACACCTCGCCAACTCAGCGGCGACGCTCTCTGACTCGGCCTTGCACTATGACATGGTGCGGGTAGGATTAGCGCTCTATGGCCTTTATCCATCAGCACACTTAAAGTCCATACTGTCCTTGCGACCAGTCATGCAAGTTACGGCTCGCATTACCCATCTCAAAGAGATGCAGACAGGCACAGGGGTGAGTTATGGTCATACCTTTGTGGCAAAGCATCCGATGCGGATTGCAGTGGTGGGTATCGGGTATGCCGATGGCGTCCCCAGGGCGTTGTCTAACCGCATCCAGATTATTGTGAATGGACACCTCGCTCCCCAAATCGGCAACATCACGATGGATCAGCTAATGATTGATGTCACCCAAATCCCCAATTTGCAGGAAGGCAGTGTCGTTACATTGCTGGGGCAAGACGGGGCGCAGAGTATTAGCGCTGACCATTGGGCGACGTTGACGAACACTATTTCCTGGGAAATTCTATGTGGGTTTAAGCATCGGTTACCCCGCATTACGACGGCATTCTCGACGACACCTCTCTCGTCATCTGAACTGAGTGAGAAGGGCGATCGCGCATAATCAATTTGCCTGACAGCGCTCACTTGCCATTATTCTGAGGTTAGCAGAGCAGCTTTGTATAACTTTGCCTCGATCACCCCTTAGGTTTGCTACGTCTGACATGCCTCCAGTGAGTTCCCAGCAAATTATTCGTGAACTAGTTGCCAACTACGGGCAAAACCATAAGTCATTCCAATTTGCGACCTACGTTGGGGCTTACCAATATTGCAAGCTCTATGAATTGATGGCGCAATACGTACCTGCTGGCAGCCAGGTTTTAGATTGGGGAACCGGGTCCGGGCATTTTTCCTATTACTTGATGCGATCTGGTTATCAAGCGAGTGGGTTTGGGTTTAGTGACTGGCCATTACTTTGCCAAGACTTGGCTCAAGAACATGCCTCTGGGGCCGCCGATCGCAACTATGCTTATCAAAAAGGGAGTCCAGCCCAACCGGTGACCCTGCCTTTTTTAGACCTGTCGTTTGACGCAGTGGTATCGGTCGGGGTGTTAGAACATGTGCAAGAGACTGGTGGCGATGAATTGGCGAGTCTCCAAGAGGTTTATCGCATTTTGAAACCGGGCGGCAGTTTTATTTGCTATCACTTTCCCAATCGATATAGCTGGATTGAATTTCTTGCTCGTCGAACGCAGCGGTTCTCTCATCCTTATCTGTTTACCAGTCAGGATATCCACGCTTTGGTTGAAGCCACGTCATTTCAGTTAGTGAAGCAAGGACGCTATGCGCTGCTGCCACGTAATGTTTGGCAAACTCCGATCGCTCGTCATCCGCATTGGGGGCCACTAGCGGGATCTTTTTATAACCAGCTAGACCAGGCTTTAGGCAGGCTTTTACCGATGATTTGTCAAAATCACTATTTTGTCCTTCGCAAACCCTGACAGCTTGCCGGGATCAATGCATTGAGATTGGAAAAGCAGTCAAGTCCTGTGTCAGACTGGCTCAGAGGAGTTTTTGTTGCCCTGTCGCCTGTTCTCTAGGGTTCTCAACAGTCACCGTATGAAGGTCTACAACTATTTACGCGAAACGCCACGAGAAAGAGTCAGTGATGGCAACCACATCCCGATTTTGGCTGATGGCGCAACGGCTGAGCACACATTGGTACTGATCTGGCCGCAACTAGGTGATTTCGACAGTTTGGAATATGCTTGGTGGCTACGGCATGACTGGGAAAAGCTGCATACAGCAGGGATTGCTGTGCGAGCAGTAGGGATTGGCGATCGCGCTGCCGGACAAAAGTTCGCTGAGTTCACTCAATTTCCGGCTGATTGTCTCTGGGTGGACCCGACGGCCAACCTGCACCGCGATCTCAATCTATACTCTGGCCTTACTGTTAACTGGCCGCTCCTACGCCCCGGACAAGTAGCTTGGGTGAATCTTATGTTGATGTGCGCCGGGATAGCGAGTCCCGGAACCTTGCGCGAGGTGCTGCGAGGCTACACGGGCGATCGCTCTGCGCCCCAACTCATT
>CAZLYS010000305.1:0-5958 GCA_964563415.1 uncultured Halomicronema sp. | reverse complement strand
ACTAGTGGCCTCCGAAGGAGAGAATCCCGAAGCAGATCTAGCGCACTAATTCCCCAAAGCCTAGTTGCAAAGTCCCTTAAATACGGCGAGTTAAGCTAGAGCCATGAGTATCGGTGCCACAGGTTTTCAACAGCCCGTATTCTTCAGCCAGCTGATGCACCGAGGGGGTCTTTTTAGGGCAAGGCCGCCATTCTTTGGGATTGTCATAGGCGTAATAGACCTCAATCCCATCAATGCTGTAATCAGCAGCCGCGGCAACCAGTTCTTCCGGAGCACAACGATAGCGACAGGGATGAGCTAGTACCGCTAACCCTCCTGCTGCTTGAATGGAGGCAATCACTTGCTCAGCCTGCTGGTCGTGTCCACGCGGTGAAGCATGATGGAGATAGGGCTGCATAGCGGCATGACCTGGTTTAAAGGCATAGCCCAAAATGTGTACCTCCACCCCAGCTAAGAGTGATGTAATTTCGACCCCAGTCCATAACCGTGGCAGCCGCCGAATGCCTTTTTGCTTTCCCTGCCGATGAATCGGGGCTGGGTGCTTCCACTGCCAGTCTTCTAGATATTGCTTAGCTTTCCGAAAGCCACTAACCGTGTGGTGATCGGTAATGGCAAACTCTTTTAAACCGATGCGAATGGCTTGCTCAATCAGCGATTCTGGAGCAAGCTGCCCATCGGAATGAAGGGTATGCATATGAAAATTGAGCCTGCCGGGACAACTGGTTTCATCAACCGTCTCAAATATCCCTCGCAGTTCTAGAGCATTTCTGTGTAATGCCCCAGCCGAGACGCCTATTTGGGCGGGGCTAGTTACCATGATCAACCTTACTTACGATCTTTCTCACTAAATTTCTTTATCTCTAACTAATATAGCTGTCGAGAAAAGTTTACGTATAACTAATTCTTATTTTTTCTGAATGAAAAATTCTACTCAAGGCTGTCGTAACTGTGCTGTGAGACTAATGGGGGCAAATGCCTTAACCGTGATCAAGAAAGAAGGCCTCAGAGAGCAGGATCAATATCAAGCGGCGATCGCTCCACTAATTGAGAAGTCTTTGCTGTAAAACCACCATTTGTAGCATTGAGCGACCATAACACTTGGTTGAAATTCTCAATTATTGCAAGTGCGGTTGAACAAAGTTGCGACATTCAGAAAAGTAGATGGTAAGTATTGATGCTCATTTTTATGGTTTAGGCAAAATGTTGACGTGAAATCGGTGGTGCAAATACGCAAAAATAGTTGAGAGCGCTTTTCATTAGTGGTAGGATGTGCGCTAGCTGTTTTAACCGTATCTATTCTCAATAAGGATCAAGTCGAAGCAATGGCAATGCACAAAGTAACGCGACGCTCTTTTTTGGTAGCGGGCGGGGCCACCGCTGCCCTCGCCGCCGCGCAGCTCAACCGACCTCGACGAGCAGTGGCCCAAACTGGCGAGATCAACCTCTATTCATCTCGGCACTACAACACCGATGATGCCTTGTACGAAGGGTTTACTGAACTGACAGGCATTCGGGTTAACTTGATTGAGGGCAGCGGAGACGAGCTGCGTGAGAGAATTTTGAGCGAGGGGGCTAATAGCCCTGCGGATATCTACATGACTGTCGACGCTGGGCGGTTGTGGCGCGCCGAGCAAGAAGGTCTGTTTGCTCCAGTGAGTTCTTCAATCCTCGAAGAACGCATCCCAGCTAACCTACGCAGCCCTGATGGTCTGTGGTTTGGTTTTTCGAAGCGGGCGCGCGTCATCATGTATAACCGCGATCGCGTCAATCCGGCTGAGTTGTCGACCTATGAAGCGTTGGCTGAGCCCAAGTGGGGCGGGCGAGTGTTGGTTCGCACTTCAGGCAACATTTACAACATCTCCCTGGTGGCCGGCATGATCGAAACCCTGGGGATGGAAGCGACAGAAGCGTGGGCTACTGGCTTTGCCAGCAACCTGGCGCGCGACCCAGAAGGTAATGACACCGCGCAAATCAAAGCCGTGGCGGCTGGTTTGGGCGACGTGGCGATCGCCAACAGCTACTATCTCGTGCGCATGGGCAAATCAGAGGACCCGGCGGATCAAGAAGTGTTTGAAAAGGTGGGGGCTTTTTATCCCAATCAGGCAGGGCGGGGAACCCACGTCAATATCAGTGGGGCAGGTGTCCTGACGACAGCTCCGAACCCGGATGGGGCGATCGCGTTCCTCGAATATCTGTCAACTCCGACGGCGCAAGAGTTCTTTGCTGAGGGCAACAACGAATATCCTGTTGTCGCCGGGACTGAGATGGATCCCTTACTCGCTAGCCTCGGCGACTTTATCGAGGATAACGTTGATGTGGAAGCCTATGGGAGCAACGCTGCGGTGGCAGTGCAACTGTTGGATCGCGCTGGCTGGCCCTAACCTGCTCGTCAAAATCTCTTATCAGTAATATGAGGTAAAGGCCCATCGGTTCTGCAGACCTGATGGGCCTTTTGCGATGAATCGGATTAGATTAAGGTGACTCAAATCAATTCCGCATTCTGACCTCCGCATTCCGCATTCTGCGATATCTCTGGATTGAGGGCAGCGAATCTCCTCAACACTGCACTAAGCGTTTACCCTCAAAGACGATTCGCTAGCGTTAAACTGTTGAAGACTTTAGCAACGACAGTATACATGAGCGTGATTTCCAGCATTTTCAGCCGTTCCGGATGCGTCTTAGCCGCCGCTAGCCTTATCATCGTGGGCTGCTCTAATACGAGTGACAGTGGCAATGCAACGGATGCGATCGCCCAAGCTCAGGCCGGAGAATGCTTGGATTGCGACCTCCCAGGGGCTGATTTAGCGGGTCAGAATCTGAAAGAAGCGAAACTGAATCGTTCTGATTTGAGCAATGCAAAACTTGCAGGTGCCGACCTGAGCAACGCCTTAATGGATAGCGTTGACCTGCAGAATGCTGATTTATCGAATGCTAATTTGACGCAAACGGCGCTGACCTCAGCCAATCTGACAGACGCTAATCTCACCGGCGCTGATCTGAGCGGTGCTTACTTGCGAGCAGCGAATTTATCCGGCACTGACTTTACCGATGCCAACTTAACGGGAGCTAATCTGGCCAGCACCAACCTAGAAGAAGCGGTTTTGGATGGGGCCACTTTAGAGGGCGCTACTCTCCCCGCTGGTTTTGTTGCCCCTTGAATAATTGTGCTGACAAGTGCTGCAAGCTCATGCGTTGAACTGCCAGCGCAGTTATCTAGCCAACTTTGAACATATCCCCCACAGCCTTGGTGAGCATTTCTCGGGGGACAAAGCGACTAGCATTCACCAAGATTTGATTGGTTAAGCCTCCAGTAACCACGTTGGACTGCCCTTGCGCTAAAGCTTTCAATGCTTCTTTAACCACTTCTTCTGGTGAAGCCAGACTTTGGCCAGGGGGAGATTCCATCGCGTCGGGAAATTCAGCCGTCTTGAAAAACTGAGTTTCGGTTGGGCCAGGGCAAACCCCCAACACCTTGACGCCATAAGGTTGGCACTCGTACCACAAAGCCTCGCTAAAGCTCAACACAAAAGACTTGGTCGCCGCATACACTGCAAAATAAGGAATGGGCTGAAACGCTGCTGTCGAACTGATGTTCAAAATGCTGCCCGATCGCCGCTGCTTCATGCCTTGCAGCGCCTTATACGTGAGGTCGATCAGCACCGATACATTGAGCTGAATCATGTTGAGATACGTCTGCAGGTCGCCGTCAGCTAACTCGCCATAGGTGCCAAAGCCCGCATTGTTTACCAGCAGATCGACCTCAATATCAAACTCTGCTAGTTGACTAAAGATACCTGCGGTTGCCCCTGTCGCTAAGAGGTCTTGCACAATGACAGTGGCTTTAATGTCATAGGTCTGGCTCAAGCGATCGCTGAGCGCCTGCAACTTTTCCTGCGATCGCGCCACCAACACCAAATCGTGTCCCTGCGCCGCTAGCTGCTCCGCAAACACTGCGCCAATACCGGTGGACGCGCCCGTAATCAATGCCGTCGTCATTGGTTTTCTAAAAATGCCATATTGACTGCCATTTCAACATGACGCGTTTGCCAGCAAGAGTCCACCCCATAGAGAATAATTTTTCGCGGCAGAAAGCAGCATATTCAAGGAACCCTGCTAAGTTCTAAAGCGATCGCTGATTCCTGTCTGATATGTTGACGCTGACACAAGTTTGGGGAGCCCTGCTGATTTTTACCGTTGTCCCATTGGTGGGGGCGCTACCGCTGAGTCAGTGGGTCGCCAATGCATTTGCCGGAGAGCGATCGCTCTCCCCTGGCAATGTGGGGGTGCCGACAATCTTCGAAATCGGCGGCACTGGGGCAGGCAGTCTGGCGCTGCTGTTAGAGGCCGCAAAGGGTATCGGCGCCGTGCTTCTGGCACGCCATTATTTTTCTACTGACCCAGCCTGGGAAATAGTCGCTTTGATTGCTCTAGTCATGGGGCGCTACTGGACCGTCAAGGCAGTGGGCACGACCAGCGTTATATGGGGAGCGATCGCCCATAACCCGGTGGCGGCTGGGTTAACCTTACTCATCAGCTTTTTGGGATTCACCATTTTTCGAGAGCAGCAGCAAGGGCGCTTACTCGTGTTGGGGCTGTTCCCAGTGATTACTGCCCTGAGCCAGGCGGACGGGATGCAGATTTTGCTGACCGCTTGTCTATGCGGTCTCATTGCTTGGATTTACCAACAGCAACCAGAAGACCTGGCAATCCCCAACCCCGCTTCGCGATTAGAATCGCGGCGGCTATTCGGCTTTTTCCGCAGTGATCGCGCCCTCCTCTCACTCGGAAAATCTCTGGACGCGGCAACAGTGGGGAGCAAAGCAGCTCGGCTGTCGCAGTTGACGGCATGGGGGTATCCCATTCCCACTGGCTATGTGCTGCCCGCAGGAGATGATCCGGCCATGTTGCTAGAAATTACTCAACCCTCCGTCGCAGCTCCAGTCGTTGTGCGTCCTTCTGTCGTGGGCGATATACCGGCTCTAGCGTCCAGCGCTGGGCAATATGCGGCGAGCTCTGACCTGACCTCTCAAGAGGCTCTATACGCTGCCATGAATCAGTGCTTTCGCACCTACGAGCGGCCTAGTGCGATTCAGTATCGGCGCGATCGCGAGTTGCCCGATGGCAGTTTAGCGGTGATTGTACAGCAGCAGGTGCAAGGACTCTGTAGCGGGGTCGCGACCAGTCGCGATCCATTCACGAGTGGCGGTGACGCTGTGGTCATAGAGGCGTTGCTGGGGCCAGCCTCTCAAGTTACCGAAGGCAAGCACCGCCCCGAAAGATTCCAAGTCACAGTACAAGCCGATGATTTGCCAGATCAGGTGGATCAATCTGATAGCTGGCAAATTCCCGAAGCCCTCACCCTAGAGGTGGTCGGAGACGGCGATACGCCTCGACGGTTGTTGCAAGAAGTTGCCTTTTTGGCTCGACATGTAGAACGGCGATCGCAAGGCATTCCTCAAGTACTGGAGTGGAGCTTTGATGGCGATCGCCTCTGGTTGCTACAAAGTCGGCCTCTCATTCCGCCGCCGCCAGACTTGCCACAAGACCTTTCTCTAGCGCTACCGGGCAATTCGACCTCAGCAGTTCCCGACAGCTCACAAGTCACATCCCTAGTGGGGTTACCCGTGTCTCCCGGAAAGGCGATGGGGGAGTTGCGGAGGCTAAAAGCCGTTCAAGATCTGCGGGCCTTGCCACCAGCCACTATTTTGGTCGTGCCTTTTCTAAAAGCCAGCGAAATTTCGGGACTGGCTCAAATTGGAGTGATAGGGCTGATTGCCGAAACGGGTGGACAATTATCCAACGGGGCGATTGTGGCGAGAGAGTATGGCTTGCCCACGGTGGTGTTATCGGCAGGGCGCGATCGCTTGCGTTCTCGCCAAACGATTCGACTCAATGGGACTGCTGGTACTATTGAGCTGCTGAATTAAACCCTCGTCAATGGCCCACCACGCCTAATCC
>CAZLYS010000304.1:0-5962 GCA_964563415.1 uncultured Halomicronema sp. | reverse complement strand
CCTTGAGTCGGCAGCGCTAACACTAAAGAACGCTGCTGCATCACTGAGGTGGTCACCGGCCCCACAATTTGAATTTCTCGGCGGGACAGATCAGCTCGGGTTTTTGACTGAATGGAAATCGGGGGGTCAACCGGGCCTAAACTAGTCGCCACTAAATAACCTTGGGCATCAACAATGCCGATTTCGCGAAATCGCGGATCGTTATAAGCAATCTGCTGCAGTAACTCCCAGGCAGCCTGCTCAGTCTCCTCAAAGTTCTCTAAGAAAATTTCGAGTTCTCTCAGCGTTAAGTCTGCGGCTCGAATCAAATCACTTAGTTTTCGTGAACTTTGTTCAGCTGCTTTTTCCAGTTCTGATCTTGCTGTCGCAATTGCCTGGTAATAAGAAAAACCGAGCAGTGTAATCGTGGGTATCAAGCTGATGCCCACGATCCATAAAACTAATCGATGGTAGCGTCTTAACCATCGCAGGCTGAACAGGTTTACCATGGACCATTGACTGCGTATGATTGTCGATTCAACTGCTGCAAAATTAACCTCTACTGACTGGTCTCGGCAAACTACAAGATGATTTCCTTGTCATCTTAGCCAATCTGCAATATTGATTTAGGAGTCAATTCAATCTGGCTAGGGGGAAAATCGGTAGGTTATGAGACCAGTTCAAAATTGTTCGAGAACCTCTCCCTAGCTCTGCTGTAAGACTTATCAAAATTGACAATTCTAGAGCTGTTAGAAAGAATCCCTCGCGAGTGCCTGACAGAAAGTTGAGTAGAGAGACTCAAATGACAAGGGATCAGTAAACTAAGTCATCCCAAATTGAGCCTGTAAACATCATTTAGGATCGATGTCGATATATTGCGAAAAAGTCGCATATTGCTATAGCAGAATGCAGAATGCGGAGGTCGGAATATAGAAATGCAAGGCCTATCAGATATTTATTTCAGCTATCCAGAATGGCCTCAGTAAACCGCAGCTTGCCATAGCTAAATTTGGCCTGGAGAAACTTTTCAGAAAGTAGGCAGCACCACAGGCATTCCTAATTGCAAAAAGTCACTTGCTGCCAGATTCTGTGGGTAGATGACGATCGCGTCAGTCCTAAATGAATTATCAGAACAAACTTTTGTTGCCAATTAACCTTAGCCACCCATAACTAATGGGCGCGAACAACCACAGCGATAGGAAATGCCCTCGATGATCTGTCCTAATGCTGCCGTCAGCAACAAAGCGTGCTGCGGTAATCACTAGCAAGTTTCGGAGGCGAAAAGGTAAAGATTCGCCTTTGGTCAAAACGGTCGATAATTCTACGGTGCTAACATTTTGGCGTCAGTCAGGTATGACGACATCATCGCCCGAGGTGAGGCCAGTGTAGGGCATTTGCCAAGACGGCCAACCTGTCCGCTGTCCATCTACCACTGCATCATGATGCTTACAAAGTTTTTGGTTGCCACCGGCTCTGCGATCGCTGCTTGTAGTGGCTTCGCCGCGACGGCTATCGCCCAATCGTCGCCCCCCACAGTGCAAATTGGGGGCGTTGACTATGCGATCGAGTTTAAGTTAGGCGTCTTTGAAAAGAATATTATCGAAATCCAAGCTCAACCTTGGTATGCCAAAAACGACTTTACGCTGGCGACCGAGGTGACCCGACAAGTATTCGGCTGTGCGGCGGGCAGCCCTTTTGATAAACCGATTTGCACCACCCCGTTTAATGCTTTTGGTAATGCCAACATCAACACCGGATTTGGCGGCCTCTCTCCCTGGTTTATCTATGATGTGGAATCGGGTGTTGCCGCAACAGCTGTGGGGTTTTCAGAGGTGTCTGACGGCAATAATGTCTTGAGTCAAATCAACGCTAACTTAGCCAGTGAACAGTCTTACGCAATCGCCACCCGCATCTCATCGTCCACCCCAGACATGGGGGCAGTTCCCGAACCGACTTCGTGGGTGGCGATCATCACGGTCGGAGTCGTGATGGGAGGCAGTTGGCTCCGCCAAAAGCGATCGCCCAAATAACTCCCATCGCCTCTAACCCTTATCAGCATTCCGTAGCCATTTGCCAGAAAGATGAGCAACGAATCTAGAGTCGGCTCAACCCTGAATTCAGTCGTTAGGGCTATGAAGTAGCGCCGACAGGCATTCTGAGGATATCTCCACTGGGTAAGTTCGGTGTAAATGCCCGCACTCAGTTAAATTAACTAGAGTTAAGGCTCCCAACCCGATACCTGATTTATGGTTACGCTACTCATATTTCTGGCTGCGATCGCCCTCCTCGTCTGGGGCTTTATGCGTGCTCGCCCTTATGGCAAAGTGGGCATTTTTGCCTGGTTGCAATCAGTGGTGCTGATGGTGCCCTGGTTACTGTTCTTTGGTCTGTTTACCCTAGGCGTTTATCTCAACTTAGCTGGGGTATTGCTGCTAGTTGTAGTATCTGCTGGTACTTACATCTACTTAGGGCGGCGACTGCGAGCGTTGGGGCAGGATGAACTCGCCGCCCAAAAGCTCAAAAGTTATATGGCTGCCACCTCAGCGACCCCCACAGAAGAATCAGGTAAACAAGACCTGGGAGACCAGGCCGAGCTGAATGCTACGCAGGCCCCCAACTCAACCGAGCCTACTGCTGGCAACGCGGCAGCAGCTCCAGATTCTGCAGCAGCGACCACAGAAGACGAATTTCCCTCCATTGCCGCTGACGATCGGGTGGCTTTAGAAGGCATTTTCGGAGTAGATACTTTTTTCCGCACGGAAACACTGCCCTATGACCAGGGAGCGATTTTTAAGGGCAATTTACGAGCTGACCCAGAAGTGGCGATCGCTCAACTGACCGACCTGGCAAATGAACGGTTAGAGCAGCGGTTTCGGTTATTCCTCATCCCTGATCCGCAGGGTAAACCGGTCGTGTTAGCGCTCCCCAAAAACACTGCTGACCCCAAGCCTTTAACGCTAGCCCAAAAGGGATTCGCCGTGGTCATGGCCATTGCTACCGTACTGACCTGTTTAGAGGCCAGCGGTATTTTAATGGGCTTTGACTTGCTCGCCACCCCTGACAAATGGCCTCAAGCACTGCCGTTTACGCTAGGCACGATCGCGGTCCTCGGGGTTCACGAAATCGGTCATTGGGCGATGGCGCAACGGCGAGACGTGCGATTGAGCTGGCCATTCTTTTTGCCCACTTGGGACATTGGGTCCTTTGGTGCCCTAACTCGCATCGAATCGATCTTGCCTAACCGCTCAGTGTTGTTTGATGTCGCGATCGCCGGACCAGCCGTTGGCGGTGTGCTGTCGTTTGGGCTATTGATTTTAGGACTAGTGCTGTCTCACCCTGGTAGCGAGTTTCAATTGCCGGTCGAATTTTTTCAGGGCTCAGTCCTGGTGGGCACCTTAGCCAAAATTGTGCTGGGCGAAACCCTCACACAGCCTCTGGTCGATATCCACCCGTTTGTCTTGGTGGGGTGGCTGGGGTTAATTATCAATGCCCTGAACTTATTGCCCGCTGGGCAGCTAGATGGGGGCAGAATTGTGCAATCCATCTACGGACGTAAAACCGCTGGTCGGGCCACGGTGATTACTCTAATCATTTTGGCGATCGCCTCGCTCGCCAATCCTTTAGCGCTGTATTGGGCGGTGCTGATTCTATTTTTGCAACGCAATCAAGAACGTCCGGCAACCAATGAACTCACGGAGCCCGACGATGCCAGAGCGGCCTTAGGATTGTTGGCCTTATTTCTGACTTTGGCGACGCTCTTGCCCCTCACGCCATCTCTCGCGGGGCGGTTGGGCATTGGCTAAGGCAGTTGTAAAACTGGGGGAATTGGTGGTGTGCTCATAGATCTCATGGTCGAGCCAGCTTAATGGTTCTTCATGGGGGGAGAAGGTGCTCATTCAAAATTGATGCGACCATTGAGAAAGCCCTTTCTGGGCATTTCATCTAGGCTCTGCCCCCTGTGGGTGAACCCGTCTTATTAATTCTGTTTTGACATCGGTTGTTATCAATTTCTATGACAGTCGCACCCTCAAGGTCGAACCCGCTTCCCCATTACGCCAACATTTATCAAGCCCTAAAAACCTGCCTGCACTTAGCCCGTCAGACAAATTCTGAACAGCTTGCCAGCCTGTCTTTTCCACTGCCAGCGATCGACCCTCTGGCGGTGTTTTTGACTTATCCGCAATCTCATCAGCGGCAGTGTTATTTTGAGTCCCCTTCACGCGGGCAAGCGATCGCCGCTTGGGATGCCTTGATTTGTGAGCACTTTAGCGGCCGCGATCGCTTCGCTGCCGCCAATCAAGCGATCACCAGTTGGCAACCCCGCATTCGCGCCTTTCCCAAGCGTTCAGAAGGGCCTTACTTCTTCTGCAGTTTTTCGTTTTTTGATACAGTCGCTGCTGCCATGGGCGGATTTACCCCCGCCACTGTTTTGATGACCCGTTGGCAAGTCGTGCGACAAAAGCATCGCTGCACCCTCATTGCCAATGTACTGATTCGCCCTCACAGTCGTTTAGCGCCCTTGGCGCGAGCCATCGCTGAGCAGGTCAACCAATTACAGCGCTTTACGCCGTCAGCCCGTTTACTCGATGGCAATCGATCACGAGAGTCCGCACCTTGGCATCCCCAGTTAGCCCTGCCAGAGGGACAGGAGTTCCAGCAACAGGTGAAAGATACCCTAACGGCAATTCATCGTAAGGAATTGCAGAAACAAGTCGTCGCCCAAGCTTTTGATGTTTCGCGATCGCATCCCTTTCGACGAGAAGTTGCCCTGCCAAGGTTGCGATCGCGCTACCCAGACTGTTACATCTTTTCGTTTTCGGGTGATGGAGATAGTCATTTCATTGGTGCCAGCCCAGAGCGCTTGCTAAGCATCCGCCAGGGACGATTGGTCACAGATGCGTTGGCCGGATCAGCTCCGAGAGGGGCCACCCCTGACGCCGACCGTGAGATCGGCCAACGCTTACTAAAAAATCCAAAAGAACAGCAGGAACACCAATTGGTGCTCGATTTCATTGTCGAGCGACTAGAAGCCGAGGGCTTGAACCCTTGCTACAGCACACCGCCAGGACTACTGCGGTTGTCCAATATTCAGCACTTGCACACACCCATTTGTGCAGAGGTATCGCCTCAGACCTCACCGTTAAACTTGGTGAAGTCTTTGCACCCGACGCCCGCCGTTGCTGGGGTGCCGATGTCTACCGCCTGCGATCGCATTCACCAGGGAGAAACCTGTGATCGAGGACTATATGCCGCGCCCCTCGGGTGGATTGACCCAGCCGGGAATAGCGAATTTATCGTCGGCATTCGTTCTGCCTTGATTCAACAAAACCAGGCGCGGCTATTTGCTGGAGCAGGCATTGTAGCTGATTCTGATCCCGCCCAAGAGCTATCCGAAATTCAGCTCAAATTGCAGGCTTTGGCTCAAGCCTTAGGATAAAAGGCCGCCCCCATAATGTGCGTCTGGGACGCAGCATGGATCAATTCTGCGGCAGGCATCACGCTACTGTGTTGGGGCATGGCAAGACACTCGCTGGTGACGATATCCACGAAATAGAACTGACCTACAGCAATCCGTAGTTTAGTTGGAACAATCCAAATCGCTATAACGCTTGTATAACAAGCCTTTTATAGCAGAATGCGGAATGCGGAGGTCGGAATGCGGAATTGAATTGCCTGCCAGAAGGTGGTTTCAAAACTCCAGGGCGACCTTATCAAACTGCGGCTTGCTATATTTCCGAACTCCGAATTCTGCACTCCGAACTCTGCTATATCTCTTGCACCCCAGCCTGTAGGGAGAATGGCGTACACCTTTATAACGCGGGCCTTTGATCAGAAAACGTGAAGGCAACTGCCAGTCTGTTTGTCAACCTAGCTGGCAAGTTCATGCTGGTGGCGTCGCTTAATGAACTTAGCCTCTCCGGCGTAGTCACCCTCAACGATGACCTCAGACAGCACCCAATCGAGGTGTTGGTAAAAACCATAG
>CAZLYS010000303.1:0-5964 GCA_964563415.1 uncultured Halomicronema sp. | reverse complement strand
AGATTATCGGGCTAGGTGCTGTGGGTTGTCCCCATCGGGGGGAAGCGTTTGAGGCTTGTCGGTATGCCATTGATACCCTCAAGCACAACGCCCCCATCTGGAAAAAGGAGTGGTATTGCGAGCAAGATGGTACCCTCAGCAGTAGCTGGGTAAGCATCGGTGCTTGTGAAGAGGAATAGCAGTGTCGTCGATAGTCGGTTATTGTCGCGTCAGCAGTCGAGAACAAAGTGACAATAGCTCTGCTCTGGAGCAACAGGTAGCCCGTGTCAGGGAAGCCGGTGCAGAGGATGTCCTGATTGATATAGAGTCTGGTCGTTCTAGCCGAGAAGATGACAGAATCGAGTTCCAAAAGCTCATGAAGCTGGTGGAGCAGCAGCGGCTAGAAAAGGTTATCGTCACTCGGTTAGATCGGTTAAGCCGCTCTCTGCCCACACTCAGAAGGATCGTAGATACCCTTCAAGCATCTGAGGTTGTATTGATCGCATTAGACAATGCGGTTGATATGTCCACTGCTGCGGGAAAATTTCACCTTAATATGTTGGGCGCTTTGGCCGAAATGGAGAGCGATCATTTATCTGAGCGTATCCGGCATGGCCATGCCCATTTCAGAAAGCAAAAAAAGGCTTGCCACGCTCCCTTTGGATACGTAGTAGAGGGTTTCAAGTTGTTGGTTGATCGCAGCAAATTTATTTGCCTGACTGAAACACAAGCAGAATTCTCCAAAGCTGATTTATCGCGCTGGCTAATTGATACTTACATTAGTGTCCAGAGCCTTGGGGGTACAGTTCGTAAGTTCAATGAAGTTTATGGGTTTCCTGTATTCTATTCATCCAGCGCTTTTAGACGTTGGATAATGAGCCCCATCCTACGCGGACATTTGGTCTACCATCCAAAGTCAACCAATCCAGAGATTCACCATAATGAGCACGAACCGATCATGACGGAATCGGAGCACCAAGACATCAAGCAAATTATGGGATTTAATTCCAAAGTCGGTGGTTTTGGCTATTCTCGTGGTCGTTATGCACTTACAGGATTGGTTAAGTGTGACTGTTGCGGTAAGGGCTGCGTAGTTGCCAATGGTTCTGGGGGAAAATACAAGTATTTTTTGTGCGCTCGCAGCCGTACTAAGGCTTGTGAATGCTTTAAAGGGGTGCGGATGGAGGTTTTAGAGAAAGCAGTTATTGAAGCATTAGTGCAACGGTCTCAAGAAATTGCGGACTTAGCCAATACAAAAACTCCTCAGAAGGAATCAGCAGAGCTATCAGAGTTACGCAGCCAGTTAGCAGTACTTGAAGCAATGGGCGATAACCCAGCAATTGTCAATGCGAGAGAGTCCTTAAATCAACAGATAGAGGCATTGACCCATCGTCGTAAATTAGGCACTCAGGTAGATACTAAGCTACAGAACCTACTTATGGCAGTGGCAGGTCAGGCTGATTTTTGGGAGAGTCTTCCGATCGATCAGAAGCGTCGTTTTCTGAGGGCTTTGGTGGAAGCGGTTGTGATTCGGAATGGTGTTCTTGTAGGCGTGGATCTTCTGGTTTGATCATGCCTTTTCTGAGTGCATAGTCGAGCATCGCCTGCCGTAATTCGTCAGCGATTGTCATCAGGCTGCCCTCCTTTGTTGCCCTTGCTGGGCCAGCCACTGCTTAAGATTTGGGTCGTGCTGGCTCAGCCAAATCCAAAACGCCTGCTTCTCACTTTGGGAAAGCTTTCCTAACAGATCAAGGCAATCATCGATATCAACTTTGGTGGGATTGTTACGGAGAACTGTAGTTAACCAACGGTGAAGTTCGAGTTCAAGCGTCACCATCTTCACCTCCCGTTAGCAGCGTGGTTAATTCGCGATCGCTCAAGGGCTCGATTCGAGGTGTCGGGTTATGATCACTCCTCGCTATCTGTTCTTTTTTGGGCTCAGTGGCTGTCCAGGTTGTGCCATTCTCCTGAAAGCCTCGAGGTCTAATGGTTTCAGAATGGGATAACGTTGGGACGACAGGTTTTGACCGTTGGTCAGGCGGCGTTGGTTGTCCGGGGGATAAGTCCGGCTGAATGCCTTCTGATGCTGGGTTTTTAGCCGTGAGATTGACCTCTGGAATAGATGATCTGCCCCCTTCTGGTTCGACCCAAACTCGGCGGCGTTTGCCTGCAATTTCGCGACGAGTACCTGTCCACCCAAGTGCTTTTAAGACATCACTGGCTCGCATTTGGTCCCCACGGGTCTGGCGACCCGTTTCGATGTTGAGGGCATGAGTCAACAACTCAGCCGTTGTGACTTCAATCCTTGAGTTCTCTTTCAAGTAGCTCGATATGGCGACCAGCCAGGGATCTTCCGTTCGGTAGGACTCGCTAAATTCAGCGGCGATCGCCTCCTCCTCCGAACTCAGCCACCAAGCAGATTGGGATTGGTAAAGCGCTACAGCAGCGGCCCAGATGCGATCGCGTTCAGCAGCCAGTTGTTCCAGGTCAATTCGCTGTTTCACTGGAATCACCCAGAACCGACGATTCCCAGTTGCATCCGTCAGAAATTCATCCTGATTGGTAGAGCCCACAATAATGGAACGCCTTTTCAGGCTGATGGCGGTTCTTCCGTAGGGAGGTCGAACGGTATCTACACTGCAGGACAAAAAAGATTTGACCGCAGCAACATCCTTGCGTTTGAACACCGCTTCCAGTTCACCCCACTCCAGAAACCAGAACTGGTGAAGCTTTAATCGCTCATCGCGTTCCGAGGTAGCTGCACCCATCGAATCGTCAAACCATTGAGAGCCTGCGAGTTCTCGGAAGAAACTGGATTTTCCGACGCCTTGAGGGCCGTTCAGAATCAACGCCGTATCGACTTTACAACCAGGAGCAAATATCCGAGCCACAGCAGCAACCAGTGTTTTTTTGAGAAACACGTTGTAAATTGACTCGGTACAGCCGAAATACCGCATCGCCAAGGTGTCTAGGATTTCTGAGGTGCCCCCAAATTGCGCATGGCAGGCTTCTAAATATTCTTTCACCGGATGATAGCTGTTGGCTCTGGCAAGGCGTTTGATAATCGCTTCGCAATCATTCACCGATATGGACAGGCCATAGTCCAACGCCAGGGTTAGACGCAGATCCGCAATTTCTTCAACGGGTTCACCATGCAGTTCAATCTGGTTTGTCAGTTCGTTCAGTCGCATTTGTTTGCCCCAAATTGCCTCTACTGACCGATAGCTAAGCGCTAGTTTAGGGATGTCCCCTGGAGGAGACTGAGGAGATTCAGGTTGAGAAGCATCATCGAGCTGAAGATTGCGTCGGGGCTCAACAGCGGCCAGAATCATCTCTGCCGTAGCCTTATTGGCTATCCAATCAGCGATGTCAAACCCACCAGACTTAGGCAAACGCTGCCACAAATAAGATATGGGGTTGGCATACAGCCATCGAGCTTCTGGATAGTCGGCGGCGATCGCCTCGGCATATCTCAAGCCTTGGGTGTCCTGGTCAGGACAGATGACGAGCTTCTCTTGAGGAAATAAATCTCTATGGATTTCAGAATGGTAACCACTTGATCCACGCACAGTGGTGGTTGCTGGGATACCTAATTCCCATAGCGCATCAGCACACGGTTCCCCTTCGACCCAGAAAACAGACTTTGCTCCCTTCGCCAAAGCTTGCCGACATTCGGAAAAGCGATAGGGTGCGGCCTCTGGCTCAAGTTCTCGAGGCTTTTTATCTGAAACCAGCGATTTCTGCCAGATTTTGCGCTTGCCGTTGCCATCATCAGTCCGGTGGACTTGGATAATTGGCTTACCGTTGAAGTTGCAGTAGGTCCATTGTCGCTTCTGTTGCGGGCGAGTCGGCTTCTGCCAAGTTCGGGGTGCTATCGCCTCAATGATTTTCTGTTTGCCCACGAGCGTCTGAGCACAGTCACAACCGAAGGTGTAATATTTGCCGTTCTTAACATTCACCTTAAAGTTGTCTGCGCCACAGACAGGACAGTAGAACGACCTCTCAGTTTTCGTTTCACTACCACCATCCGGTTCTAGGACATCTAGGTGATCAAGGATGGAAAAGGTTTTGGAGGTTACCATGAGGCACCTCCTAAATTGATGTAGCCAGCAAAATCACACATTTGAATTTCCTACAAATAAGTTTGTTTTGAGGAAATCAAGATGTTGACTCTGGATTAGCTCTAGTCAGTCTTTAATAACGTTGCCAAATAATACAGATGCACGTTTGTCGTGTTCTGTAGTCATTGGGTAATATAGAGTGGACTGATCAGAGATGAGTCAATGGGCTTCCGGCCACTTCATCCTGATTTCTGTTGTTGAACTCAACATGTCGAGGCACGACGTTGGGTGTTCAGTTCTCCAGCAATTGAGTCTTTAACTGGTTACAAGAAATTGACGCTCCATCAAGTAGGCTCGAATGAAATCAACGACCTCGTTGTGATGGATGACGTAGCAAGCACCTCCTTCTCTCGGTAAGAATAAAAACTTTTGGCCACCGACCGTTGTGTATAGGTGGTCTTCGTGTTGCTGAAGTTGGGTTTTCTCCCAGACGACCAGAACTTTAGGCATCGGTTTACGGACTCCTTTAGAACTCCCAAAGAGATCTCGTCTGTTTTTCTTCAGCCAGTAAGCTTGCTCCGAAAGCTCCATCAATGGGTCGGGTTTCCATTTGTTGGTGCCTTTAGGCCCACGTTTGTAGTAGAGAGTTTGCTTACTCTCGTTGTAAACGATGGTGGCTTCCCCAAACGAGCGGATGGCAAACAGTAAAAACTCTTTGCCGGGAAACCGGATAAACAAATCAACTGGCTGAACACCTTGCACCTTGATCAACGGCAAGGTTTCGACACCCTGATCCTCAAACTCTTCCAGGATCTCCTGAATCAGTTTGGTAAGCCGCGAAATTTTCTGGATTCGAACCAATGGCCTCCATGCTAGCAGAATCCCAAGGAGCCCAATCGAGAAGGTACCTAACCCGGCAGTAGAAATAGAAGCGGCTGCAATGGCGGCATAAAAGGCCGTCATAAAGTCCTTCTCGTTCTCTAGATCTTGCAGCTTCTTAAGACTATCCAGGGGTGCAATATAATCGGCAGCTTTTTCAGAAGCGAGTAGCTTTTTTTCAACGGTTTCCAGCTCATGCAGAACACCCCGAGGATCAATCGTCTCGGGATAGTCTTTGCTCGGAATTGGGAGAATTGCTTGAGGAGACATTTGCTCATCCATTTCCCTTAAATCTCACCTTGTTAGACCTGGAAGGTGAGCGCTGAATTCAATTGGCCAGAGGGTCAGCCTTCTGCCACGTTTGCTTATGCTACTCACTACTGGATCAGGATTTCGGCAATTGACATCAGCTTGCAATATGGAGAGCCTGCATTTAATTTGTCTCAGACTGCTGTGCGTAAGCGTTTTCGGGCTATCAAATCCGTTGTAGTCGTCTATCATCTCCAGAGAATTGATAATCGCAATCACTTACCACCTGCCAATCCAGCCTTCGCTGGGCATGATGGTCACATGTTCACTACTCATGGTCAGTAGAAATGGTGCCATCTTTCTGAGCCTTCTCTACAGCCCGTTCAATTAGCAAAGCAACCATCTGAGACATGGATCGTCGTTCGGCATCTGCGAGCGCCTTTAGTCCGTCCTTTAATTCTTCCTCAATGAAGGCGGTGACCGTCACTTTGGCCATTTCATCTATCACTCTATTCTCTGAAAACATGATACTTTCCTGCGTAAAAAGATCACACTTCTAGCAAAATCTAACAAGATACTTGCAATCCTAACAGACTTTGTTAGGATTAGTTGCAACGGCTACAACGGTTGCTCCAACCGAAGGCAACGATTCTCAACGGTTGAGTAACGGTCACAAAGTTCTAAAACGTAGTTATTGCAATAGTTGCAAGGTGTTGAAATGACGCAAAGTTACATCTCCTTGGGCGAATTTGAGCGGATGCATGGAGTCCATAAAGGCACCGTGAGCAAGAAAGCT
>CAZLYS010000302.1:0-5965 GCA_964563415.1 uncultured Halomicronema sp. | reverse complement strand
AATCGTTACCGATGCCGTGACGGTTCCTATCGCTGGTTGGAATGGTACTCAGTTTTGAGTCAAGGCTTGATTCATGCCACTGCCCGAGACATTACTGACCGCAAGCGAGTAGAGGCTGAGCTGAAGGCCAAAAACAATGAAATTCAGCGAGCCTATCAAGATCTGAAAGCAGCTCAACTACAACTGATTCAATCTGAGAAAATGTCGAGTCTGGGGCAATTGGTTGCGGGTATTGCCCACGAGATCAATAACCCCGTCAGCTTTATTTACGGCAACCTAGGCATGGCGCTCAACTATGCCCGAGATCTCAGAACGATGCTGGCGCTCTATCAAACCTACTATGCCGAGCCTCCTCAAGAAATCACGGATTTTATTGAAACTGCTGACATTAACTATGTCCTAGAGGATTTCCCCAAGCTACTGAAGTCCATGGAAAATGGGGCCGTCCGCATTAATGATATTGTGGCTTCCCTCCGCACCTTTTCCCATCTCGATCAGGCGGCACTGAAGGCAGCAGACATTCATGAAAATATCAATAGTACCCTGGTGATTTTGCAAAATCGACTGAATGGTCGAGCAGGCAAGCCAGAGATTCAAGTGATCAAAGCCTATGGTGATTTGCCGATGCTCGAATGCTATAGCGGCTTGCTCAACCAGGTCTTGATGAATCTTCTGGTGAATGCCATTGATGCCATTGAAGAACGCCAAGCTACGGCATCGCCTGATTATGCCGGTTGCATCACCATTCAAACTGAGCAGATGGCCACGGACAAGTTCCGAATCGCGATTAAAGATAATGGTATCGGTATGTCACCGAGTACCCAGGCTAAGATTTTCGATCCTTTTTACACGACTAAGCCGGTTGGCCTTGGCACCGGCATGGGACTGTCGATCAGCTACCAAATTGTGACGAACGATCATCAAGGACAGTTGACCTGCAATTCTGTCTTAGGTGAGGGTACCGAATTCACGATTGAGCTGTAGCCAAAACATCTTAGTACTGCGGAATTTGGATGATAAACTCAGTCCCTTGTCCAAGCTCTGATAAGCATTGAATTTGGCCCCCATGTTTCTCGGTAATAATTTGATGGCTAATAGACATACCGATACCGGTGCCTTTGCCCACAGGTTTAGTGGTAAAAAACGGATCAAAAATCCGCTGACGGACTGCTTCTGGAATGCCGGGCCCATTATCGGCGATGACAATGGCTACGTGCTCAACCCCGACTCGTCGAGTTTGAATGGTAATGGTGCTGGGATGTTGTTTAATCTCGGCGAGCGACCGATCGCGATCGCGGTCTTCCAAAGCATCCAAGGCATTCGCCAAGATATTCATAAACACTTGATTCAACTGCCCTGGATAACAACTCACCAGGGGCAAGTCACTATAGTCTTTCTCAATCTGAATGGCAGGCCTCTCGGAGGTGGCTTTGATGCGGTTTTCTAAAATCAACAGGGTGCTGTCAAGCCCTTCATGGATATTGGCTTCTTTGCACTCTGCTTCATCCAAACGCGAGAAATTCTTGAGGGAACCGACAATCTGGCGAATCCGCTCTGTGCCAACTTGCATTGAGGTCAGAATTTTTGGAGAATCCTCCTTCAAAAACTCCAGATCGATGTCCTCAATTTTTTCTTCAATGTCAACGGATGGGCTGGGATAGGTCGTCTGATACAGGTCAACCAAATCGATCAAATCTTGGGTGTACTCAGTCATCGGCTTGATGTTGCCGTGAATAAAGTTCACTGGGTTGTTGATTTCATGGGCCACCCCAGCGACTAATTGCCCCAGCGACGATAGTTTCTCACTTTGGATCATTTGCAGCTGGGTGCGCTGCAATTCTTCTAAGGTTTGCTCCAGTTCCTCAGCCTTTTGCTTTAAGGCTGTTTCTGCCTGCTTTTGGGCAGTGATATCTCGCACGATGGTAGAGAGATAATCAACTTCCCCATCAGTTCCTTTGTGGGCAATGACTACCTGGGATACTGGGAATTCCCGACCTGTGTGGGTGAGTAGGGCAGTCTCCCCTTGCCAAACCCCATTGCGGAGGGCGGTAGGAATTGCCTCATTCAATACAATTGATTTGGCCCAGCTTGGCAGATGATCGTCCAAAGGGCGACCAACAATGCTTTGATCCGTTGGTATTTCTAGCATGTGACGACCAGCCGCGTTCATGTAAAGCTGTTTGCCGTCCATATTAGAGATACCGACAAAGTCTGAGGTGTTGTCGAGGATGGCAGTCAGGCGAGATTGGGCCTCTTCAAAAGCTTTGCGATCGCTGATATCCCGCGCAGTACCCTGCCAGCCAATCACCTGACCCTGGTCATTTTTAACCGGTATGTTGCTACAGGTGATCCAAAAAAGAGTGCCATCTTTGTGAAGCGTGCGAAGTTCTATCTCGGTTTGGCGTTCGCCCGTGGCAAACATTGTTTGAATGGAGTCGATGGCAATGGGCATGTCATCGGGGTGAATTAAGGGCGTAAAGGATTGATGTATAAACTCTTCAGCCGCATACCCCCACATCTCGGTGAATTGGGGTGAGATATAGGTGAAGCAATAGTCAGCGTCAAGGGTATAAATCAAGTCGTTGGAGTTCTCAACTAAGCGGCGGAATTTGGCTTCGCTCTCTGCGATCGCAGCCTCTGCCAACTTGCGATCGCTAATATCTCGGGCAATGCCCTGGAAGCCGATGGTCTGATCCTGATCATTTGTGATGGGCGCGATGCCACAGACAACCCAGAAGAAGGTGCCATCACGGTGACGCGTACGAAACTCTATCGATGACTGACGCTTACCCGTTGTATATAGTGCTTCCACGGCAGCAATGACACTAGGTAAATCGTCGGGGTGAACTAAGGGGGCAAAGGGTTGGTTGATACAAGACTCGATAGAATGCCCCCACATTTTGGTGAATTGCGGTGAGAGATAAGTAAATCGATTGTCTGCATCAACCATGTAGATCATGTCGTTGGCATCTTCTACCAGACGACGGAATTTCGCTTCACTTTCCGCGACCTGGAGCTCCGCCAGCTTGCGATCAGTAATGCTCAGCCCAGTCCCGCGAAATCCGATAATTTCGCCATCGTCGTCCAAGATAGGAACGCCACTGACAGATTCCCAAATGATTTCCCCGGAGGGCAATACATTCCGGTGCTCCAGTTGAATGAAGGATTTGTCCTCAGCAGCCTTTTGAACAAGGGCTTCCACGTAGGGGATATCTTCTGGAGGCATGAACTCAAAGGGAGTATGCCCTAGTAGCTCGTCTGGCCAATACCCTTTCACAGCTTTAGCCTGATCGGTCACAAAGGTATAGATGCCATCTGCCGTGATTTCCCAAATGTATTCCCCGGCGGCCTCGGTCACATCACGAAACCGTTGCTCGCTCTGGCGCAAGGAAGCTTCCATGGCTTTGAGATCGCTAATGTCTTGGGCAAGACCAATCATGCCAACTACATCTCCCGCAGCATTGCGCAGCGGGGCTTTTGTGCTCAAGTAAGTGACGGTCTCTGAGGGTGAAATCGGTACCACTTCTTCGAATCGCTGCAAGACACCTTGGGCCATGACCTCGCGATCATTCTCGATCATGGATTCGGCAATCTCTGTAGGGAAGAAATCGAAATCAGTTTTGCCGATTGCCTCGGCAATCGAGTGGCTGTAGAAGTCGGCCAAGTTGGAATTCAGGGTGATATACTTTCCTGCTTGATCTTTCGCGAAGAAGAAGCCAGGGATTGCTTCTAGCACCGATCTCAAAAAAGTATTGGCATCTTTGAGTTCTGCTTCTAGTTGTTTGCGATCACTAATATCTTGGGACAGACCAATGATGCCCACGACCTCTCCATCTGCATTGCGGAGGGGAGTCTTGGTACTCAAGCAAATGGCGGTCTCCGTCGGGGAGATGGGAATCTCCTCTTCAAATCGCTGCAATACCCCCTGAGCCATGACCTTACGATCATTTTCCATAACCGATTTGGCAGTCTCAGCAGGGAGGAAGTCAAGATCAGTTTTGCCGATGATGTCCGCAACAGAACAGTTAAAGAGGTCCGCTACGTTGGAATTAAGGGCAATGTATTTGCCGTCTAAATCATTAGCGTAGAAGAAGCCAGGGATTGCTTCTAGAACTGAAGTCAAGAAAGAATTAGCGTCTTTCAGCTCGGTCTCAGCCTCTTGCTGCTCAGCTTCTAGTCGTTTGCGATCGCTAATATCTCGCACCACGGCCAAAACACAGGGCTTTTCATCATAGTCAAACGGAACGCCGATGACTTCAACATGGATGGGTGTGCCGTCTTTGTGTAAGTCCATCGCCTCACACATAAACTGTTGTCCGGCCTGAAGCGCTTCTATGAACTGAGCAAAGACGGGCAAGGAGTCCGGATGAATATATTCTGAAGGGCTGAGTTGAACAAACTCCTCATAGCTATAGCCGTGCATCTGACAGACAGCAGGATTCACGGATAAAGTTTGTCCGGTGCTGAGATCATGAATAAAAATGCCGTCGTTGATGGATTCAAAAATACTGCGATATTGGGCTTCTTTTTGCTGCAGAGCAGTCTCAATCGCCTTGCGCTTCGAGATCTCAACGGTCGTGAGAACAATGCGATATATCCTACCGTTGGCGTCTTTGAGTGGGTTCAAGGTGGTGAGCCACCAATGGTCTTGACCATCTAGGGGTAGAAACTCTTCGTAGGTAATGGCCGTGCCTGCAGTGACACATTGCTCGTATCGTTGTCGTACCTGTGCCCCGATCTCAGCTCCTAACGCCTCTTCGGGAGTTTTACCCACGATCGCTCCACTGAGAATGCCAGTATTCTGCTCAGTGGCAGGATTCCAACC
This sequence comes from uncultured Halomicronema sp., assembly GCA_964563415.1. Lineage (GTDB taxonomy): Bacteria > Cyanobacteriota > Cyanobacteriia > Phormidesmidales > Phormidesmidaceae > Halomicronema. The sequence goes on along the minus strand of CAZLYS010000302.1, from coordinate 1,140 downwards.
CACGTATTGAAAATCGTGATCGGAGACGACATCAATGATGACGATGCTTTGATCGACGCCTTCATAGGTACTGCGGAGGAGCTGCGCCTGCTCATGAAGTTCTGCTTCAGCTGTTTTGCGATCGCTGATATCTCGCCAAGTGACATGAATGAGTTGCCGTCCGTCGCTATTAATCGCCGTCAGCAGGACCTCTGCCCAAAACAGTTCACCATTTGCCCGTTGATGTACCCACTCAAACCGATGACTGCCCTGTTGCAAGACTAGGGTCATGATCGCGTTGGCTTTTTCAAAAGAAGATTGGCCGTCAGGTTGCAGCTCAGGGGACAACTCGGATGGATGCACCGCTAATAGATCTGTCTGATTGTCATACCCGAGCATCTTTGCGGCTGTCTGGTTGCAGTCGATAAACAGGCCATTTTCTAGCCACATCATGGCATCCATGGAGGCCTCAAACAGCTGCTGACAGCCTGTGATAACTGTGGGTAACGGTTTGGCACCGCTCGTCGCAGGGGGCTGGGTTGCGGGTGCGGCAATAGCACTGGCGGCCTCAGATTGCTGAAGAGCCGTGGTGTAACCTTCTAAAGCTACTTGTGTTGCTTGCATCTGCTGCCATAGCAGCTCTAAAGGAGCCTGGGCTACCTGATCGGTGTTCTTGAGGGATTGGCAAGCGGCTATTGCCTGTTCTAACCCCTGCTGCAAGGTTTGGCGGTTTTGTGCTGAAGGATCTGAATTCGAGAGTGTTGGGGATTGCATATCTCTCTAAGAAGCGTGAGTCTGCTATTGCTGAAGCCACCGTCGTCAGCCTGATGTTGCTCAGACTGGCTGCTTTCGCCCTTTCAAAGTGCCCTGAAAGCCCCAGTGGTTAACAAACTTGATGGCCGCTACGCTGCACGAACCCAGTCCAATCAAACCCTCATCATGTCTACGGGATAGGTTTTCTGATGTGAGGCTGAAGTTGCTATGAGCCGCACTAGAGAACCTTGCTCGGCCACTGCTGAGCCGCAGAGTGAATACGTTTGCTGAGGATTATTTGGGACTCAAAACAAGAGTCCACGAGTAGATCGAGAGTTCGGAATTCACAGGAATTCGAGCTGACTTTTCCTACTAAGTCAGGTTAGCTAGTTGCCATCCCTCAACCAA
>CAZLYS010000301.1:0-5974 GCA_964563415.1 uncultured Halomicronema sp. | reverse complement strand
CATCTCCCCATCTCCCCATCTCCCCATCTCCCCATCCCACTTACTTCCCCCACTCCCCCCATCTCCCCATGCCCACTCCCGAAGTCCTAAAACGCAAAATCAAAACCGCTGAAGAACTCCAATCCATCGTTAAGACCATGAAGGCGCTGGCGGCGGTCAACATTCGGCAGTATGAGAGTGCGGTGCGCTCCCTGTCAGAACACAGTCGCGTCTTAGAAATGGGGCTACAGGTATTGGCGATTCACAATCCCGACGTTTTGCCAGCCCAGCGCCCCAGTTTGCCTCGCCGGGTTGGCCTGGTGGTGTTTGGTACTGACCAGGGGATGTGTGGTCGCTTCAACCAACAGCTTGTAGAGTTTGTGACCGATCGCCTCGAACGATTAGGACAGGCCAATCGCGCTCAGGGCATTGCTATGCCGCCGCTCACAGTGCTGGCCGTTGGATCTCGGATGGCGGACGAATTTCTGGCCATCGATCAAGCTGTCGAGCAGTCTTTGTCGGTGCCGGGCTCCATGGGCGGTATCACTTCACTGGTGCAAAGCGTGGTTCTCCAATTAGAAGCTTGGCGTCAATCCGGCCAGGTTGATCACATTTGGGTCTTTCACAATCGACCCACGCGGGAAGTCGCCTCTGCCCCGACGTTGCTTACACTCTTTCCCTACACGACGCTCTACTTGCGTAAGCTCCAGCAACAGCCTTGGCCTTCCCGGTGTTGCCCACAAATCACGCTGGCCAGCGATCGCCTATTTTCTGCCTTGTTTCAGCAGCATTTTTTCCTCGGCCTTTATCGAGCTTGTGCCGAATCACTCGCCAGCGAAAACGCCAGCCGCTTAGCCGCCATGCAGGTTGCCGAAAAGAATATTGCCGAGCGCCTATTTGACTTGAAAGTGACGTTTCAGCAGCAGCGTCAGGACACCATTACGGCAGAACTGCTCGATATTGTGTCGGGCTTTGAAGCCCTGGCCCATGAGTCTGAAAGCCGTTAGACGCGTATCACAGGTGGCACGGCCCCTTCTCGGCCTCGCGTGGGGTGGCGATGCCAGTGTATAGCAACGGCTCATGACACGATGATCCTCTGGACCGGTCTAGCCCCTCCGGGGCGGCTACACCAACGACCATCGCAACACTCCGAATGATGCAAATCGTAGGGTGCCGTCAGCGCAGCGACGCACCGATGCCAGGTTATTTTCTAGAAGCCTTGTCTAGAAAGCTTTTCAATTTTGCATTCTGCATTCAGAATTCTGCACTCTGCTATAGGTTCGGCATCACCGGTTCGGGAACGTCGATGCGATCGCTGGCCCCCGGATATACAGTCCCCGGCAGTTCCAGTTGCCACCACTCTAGCGGACTGATATTCGGCTCCGCTTCGTCATCTAGGTCAACACCGTTGCCAATGCTAATGGGAGTACCGACAATGGTGGCTCCGGCCAGATTCACATTGTCCAGGGATGCGCCAGTGACATCGACAAAGTAGAGTTGCGCTTGGGCCAAATTGGCGTTGTCCAAATCAGCGTTGATCAGCGTAGCATTCGTCAAAAACGCGCCAGTGAGATTGGCTTCTGTGAGGTCGGCCCCCGTGAGATCAGCTCCTTCCAGATTGACCCATGAGAGGTCGGCTCCGGTGAGATCTGCATCGCGAAGATCCGCCCCAATCAGATGGGCACCTCTGAGCTCGGCACCTGCTAAATCACATCCGGGACAGAGATTGGTCGTTAGTAGCTGCTGCACATCAAACGGATAGGGAACTTCTGGTATCGGACTTTCAGCCAGGGCTGGGCCTGCCAAACAGACCGTCACCAGTAGGGAGAATATCGCCTGATAGTAGCGTTTCATGGCCTCCTCCTTCAGGCATAGCTGCGGTTGTAGAGAGCTGCAGCCAAATTACTAGCGTTGCCAGGGCCAGACTTGAAGCCGACTTGAGCTATCAACTATGCCAGTGTTTCTCCCTTTTCTCATCTGGGAAAAGGGTGTTTTACTCAAACTCAGTTTGGCGTTGCAAACGCCTCTTGGGCACAAGAGTGGGCTTTGCCGATATTGAAAGTAAAAAGACGCCCAAACTTAACTGCTATAAGAAACATCAAACTGAGGACAATAAGAAAATAGATTTTCGTCTACCTTTCTCATTTAAATCATGACATGCACAGCAGAAATTGAAACGTTTCAGTTATTAATTGCATTAAATGTAGACCAAAGCATTTCCTCATGAATTCCTCAAATTGTTGATCTACAAAACGAGTGGAATCGATCAACGATTCTCTACAGTCTGTGTGGGATGAAGATTCATGACTCAAGCTATCTATGACATCCAGATGGTCGAAGACCAGTCCCAAGGGACCATCGCTCGGCCTGCGACCAATGACTTGGTCCGTTGGTTCACTGATATCAGCATTGAGGATATTCCCCAGGTGGGGGGTAAGAATGCTTCCTTAGGAGAAATGATTCAGCAGCTAGCGGCCAAAGGCGTGCAGGTCCCCTTGGGCTTTGCGACCACCGCCGCCGCCTATCGCTACTTCATTCAACAGGCTGGCCTCGAAGAAAAACTAAGACGACTCTTTGCGGAGCTGGATGTAGAAGATGTAAGTGCCCTGCGTCAGTGTGGGCATGAGGCGCGATCGCTGATTCTAGAAACCCCATTTCCCGAAGATCTCACCGCCGTGATCGCCCAAGCCTACGCGCAACTCTGTGAACAAAGCCTGAACCAGAGTATTGATGTGGCGGTCCGCTCTAGCGCCACCGCCGAAGACTTACCTGATGCCAGCTTTGCTGGACAACAAGAAACGTACCTCAACGTCCACGGGGTGAAAGGGGTGCTGGAAGCCTGCCACAAGTGCTTTGCCTCCTTATTTACCGATCGCGCCATTTCCTATCGCACCCTGAAGGGCTTCGACCACTTCACAGTGGCCCTCTCCGTTGGCGTCCAGCGTATGGTGCGCTCCGATCTGGCGACAGCGGGCGTCATGTTTTCCATCGACACCGAAACTGGGTTTAAGCATGCCGTCCTGGTAACTGCCGCCTATGGCCTGGGTGAAAATGTGGTGCAGGGCACCGTCACTCCTGATGAGTATCTGGTATTCAAGCCCACCCTGAAGCAGGGCTACCGTTCCATTCTGAAAAAACGCCTCGGCAGCAAAGAACTCAAAATGGTGTACGACGTGGGCGGCAGCAAGCTGACCAAAAATGTGCCGGTTTCCGCCGTCGATCGCCAGCGTTATGCCCTCAATGATGATGAAATCCTGACGCTGGCGCGCTGGGCCTGCATCATTGAAGATCACTATTCGCAGGTACGCGGCACTGATAGCCCGATGGATATTGAATGGGCCAAGGACGGCCTGACGGGCGAGTTGTTTATTGTTCAGGCCCGGCCTGAAACCGTGCAATCGCAAAAATCCGCCTCGGTACTGCGCAGCTACCGTTTGCAGACCGATATCACCGACTTGCCCGCCTTGACCACCGGACAGGCCGTGGGCGAAATGATTGGCCAGGGGCCAGCTCGAGTGATTCAATCCGTGCAAAATATCGCGGATTTTCAACCGGGTGAGGTGCTGGTTACCCAGCGTACCGACCCCGATTGGGAACCCATTATGAAACGGGCCAGTGCGATCGTCACCGACCAGGGGGGCCGCACCTGTCACGCGGCGATTATTGCAAGAGAAATGGGCATTCCGGCCATTGTCGGCTGCGGCAATGCCACCGATGTGTTAACGACGGGGCAAACCGTGACGGTGAATTGTGCCGCCGGGGAAGTGGGCAAAGTCTACGAGGGCTTGCTGCCCTTTGACGTCGAAGAAACAGCGATCGACCAACTGCCGCGATCGCGCACCCAAATCATGATGAATGTCGGCAATCCCGAAGAAGCCTTGCGGCTAGCGGCCATTCCTTGTGACGGTGTGGGGTTGGCCCGCATGGAATTTATCATTGCCAATCACATTAAAGTGCATCCCCTGGCGCTCCTAAAATTTGACCAACTCACAGACGCGGAGACGCAACGGGAGATTGCGGCGCTAACAGCGCTCTATCCCCATAAGCCCGACTATTTTGTTGAACGGCTAGCCCATGGGATCGGCACGATCGCGGCCGCCTTTTACCCCAAACCCGTGATCATTCGGCTCTCGGATTTCAAGAGCAACGAGTACGCCAATCTGCTAGGTGGCGAAGACTTTGAGCCCGTGGAAGAAAATCCGATGATTGGTTGGCGGGGGGCAGCTCGCTATACCGATCCGCGCTATCGCGACGCCTTTGCACTGGAATGTCACGCCCTACAACGCGTCCGGCGTGACATGGGGTTGATCAATGTCATTCCGATGGTGCCGTTTTGTCGCACGCCGGAAGAAGGCCAACGGGTACTGGCAGAGATGGCCAAACAGGGCTTGGTGCGTGGTGAAGACGGTTTGCAAGTCTACGTCATGTGCGAGATTCCCAACAACGTCATTCTGGCCCAGGAATTCAGCCAGGTCTTTGATGGCTTTTCCATTGGTTCTAATGACCTGACCCAGCTCACCTTGGGTCTCGATCGCGATTCGGCTTTAGTGGCACACCTGTTTGACGAGCGCAGTGCCGGCGTGATGGCAACCATCCGCACTGTGATTGAACGAGTAAAAGCGTGTCATCGCAAAATCGGCATCTGTGGTCAGGCCCCCAGCGATTACCCCGAATTCGCTCAGTTCTTAGTCCAGCAAGGCATCGACTCAATTAGCCTGAACCCCGACTCAGTCATCAAAACCACCCTGGCAGTGGCGGCGATGGAACAAAACCTTACCAAAGCGTCAGGAGGACTTTCTCATGCTTAACCATATTTTGGTCGCGATCGATAAATCCGTTGCTAGCCGTCAAGCATTTGACACCGCTTTAGAACTGGCCTCAGCTTTAGAGGCCAAGCTCACCCTGGTGCATGTCCTGGATATATTTGACCCGGCTAGCCCACAGCGCCCCCCCCCCTCTGCGAATAGCTACTCCTTAGAACTGGATACCCTCCTCCGAGAAAACTATGACCGGCAATGGACCGAGTTCGTGCAGCATTACGAGGCCCTGCTCCAACAACGGCAGGAGCAAGCTCAGGCACAGGGCATTGCTTGCGATTATCTACAGCCCTACGGTCCTCCTGGTTCTGCCCTTTGCCGAGTGGCGAGAGACTGTCAGGCAGATTTGATCATGGTGGGCAGCCATTCCCGCAGGGGCTTGAGTGAAATGTTGTTAGGCAGCGTCAGCAACTACATCACCCACCATGCCCCTTGTTCAGTGATGGTAATTCATCCTGAGAGCTCTCGCACGTCAACGGCCTCCCAAGCAGCGGCGACAACGATGACGGCTGGCTCCGTCGCTTAATGCCGGGACTCCTTCTGCGGCCAGGAGTGCCCCCATTCATAACCAAGTCGGGAGCTGCCGCTTGCAGTCTTGATCACAAAGACCGGCTCCCGATGCATCCACCGTTTTCTGATTCACAGCAATCTTTCATCGAGGAAATCATGATGTTCAGCAAAATTCTCGTGGCGCTTGACCAAGGAGATACCTGCATCCCCCTATTCCAAGAGGCGGTTAAGCTCGCTCAAGTAACTGGGGCAGATCTCATGTTACTGAGTGTCATTACCCCACAAGGCGAAGAAGGGCTCACGATACCGGTTTCCTCGGGCTTAGCCCACTGTTCTCCCAGCGCCAGTGAAGCGATTTGGGAGGCCTATCGGAAGAATCTGCGAGGATACGAAGAACAAGCCCTGAAACAGCTCCGCAGTTGGAGTGAAGAAGTCGCCTCTCTGGGCTTACAGGCGGAATTCACCCAGAGTTTTGGCAGTCCAGAACGGGTGATCTGCGATTTGGCCCGCACCTGGGAAGCCGATCTCATTATGGTTGGCAGCCATCAACGCACCGGGTTAAGCGAGTGGGTGATGGGCAGTGTTAGCAACTACGTCTTACATCATGCGCCCTGTTCGGTACTGGTGATTAACCGGCCAACCAGCCCTCAAGCCCCGGTCGAAACAGC
>CAZLYS010000300.1:0-5980 GCA_964563415.1 uncultured Halomicronema sp. | reverse complement strand
GTGAGCACCGCCAACACACCCGGTACTGCGAGGGCGGCTGTGGTCTCTCGCCCGAGAATGCGGGCGTGGGCATGGGGCGATAACACCGGATATAACGACACCATTCCTGACGGTAACCGTTGGTCGTCAGTGTAGACGGCTTTTCCCGTCACATGGCCGATCGCACTTTCGTGATGCTGTCGTCGATCCTGGCTGCTCATTCCAAACATTCCCCTAGTTAGACACGTCAAATTCCACAAAAAACTTCTCAAACAAGTTGGCCACCAACCGATTGCGATAGTCGGCACTGCCTCGCAGGTCAGTCATCGGTGTAAAGGCTGATCGCAACTGTTCCTTCGCCGCTAGCACAGTATGTTCCGTCCACGGCTGATCGACCAGCCATGCTTCAACCGCGATCGCTCTGGCAGGGGTTGCTGCCACTCCTCCGTAGGCCAGTCGCGCTGAGACGACACGATCTTGGGCATCCAGATCAATCCGAAAAGAGGCTGCCACAATGCTGATGTCATCAGTGCCGCGCTTACCGACTTTGTAGGACTGACTCAACCGGCGGGCCACCCCCAACGGCATGGTTTTAGGAATGGTGATAGAGACGATCACCTCACTACTGCGTAAGTCGGTGACGCGATAACCCTTGAAAAAATCAGCGATCGCAATTTCGCGTTGCCCAGCCGCACTCGCGACTTGAATCGTGGCATCCAGCGCCAACAATACGGGGGGCAGATCGCCAATGGGTGAAGCCGTGCCCAAGTTGCCTCCTAAGGTGGCACGGTTTCTTACCTGCCGCGCGGCAAACCAGTAGAGCATTTCATCCAGATTGGGAAATACGCCCCGCAGCCGATCTTCGATGTGACTCAGGGGTACCGCTGCGCCAATCGTGACCGCATCATCTGTTTGCTGGAGCTGATGCAGTTCCGCCACGGCTTCCAGCGCGATCATGACGGGATACTGCTGGCGATACCAACTCATTTCCAATCCCAGGTCGGTGGAACCCGCGACGAGGGTCGCGTCGGAATGTTCTTGTAATAGCGTCAGCACCTCTGCGAGCTGAGTCGGACGGTAAAACTGCTGGTCTTGGCCGCGGTAGGCCGTGCCACTTAATTGAGTAGAGACTTGGCTCAACACAGCTGAAAAGTTGTCTTCGCCGTGGGCTTCTGAGGCTACCCGCTGAGCCGCTCGCCGAATCGGCAGATACCCCGTGCAGCGGCAGAGATTGCCTTCCACCGTGATGTCATCGGCAACGTGATCACTGTAATATCCCGCAAACAAACTCATGATGAAGCCCGGCGTGCAATAGCCACACTGGGAACCGCCCAGATCAACCATCGCTTGCTGCACTGGATGCAGTTTGCCGTTCGCGATACCCTCCACAGTGTAGATATGGCGATCGCCTAAACTGCCAACGGGCAGTAAGCAACTATTGACTGCTTGATACTGAGACTGACCATTGGCATCGGTGCCCACCATCACAACCGTGCAAGCACCACAATCCCCATCACCACAGCCTTCCTTAGTGCCCACATAACCGTGCTGACGCAGATAACTTAGTAATGTTTGCGTTGGCGAGGTGTCGGTGAGACGAATGGGTTGTCCATTCAACGTGAATTGCAAATCAGTTGCAGTGAAGGATGAGGTCATCAACAAAGGAGAAAACAACGACAACAAACACAGACATGAATCTTACTTGCATGTCCTAATCGGAACCGTTCAGCTTAGACACCGATGTCTCTAGCATCTTTAATGGCTCCTCATCGTTCATACAAGCTCACACTGTTGGCATCAAAATTGTTTGAATAAACACGCATTTCAGGCACCTAAAGCAAGTTCATCAATTTGCATTTTTTAAGGAATGAGGCCACTAAAACCATAAAGTGCTACCTGTTTCAATTGCCGCTGTCAATTACTAAAGCAATGACTTACAGGGCTCCTCAAGATTATGCAGAAGTGTTAACTTTTAGACCTGTTACTTTGAGCGATGTGGTTATTAGTTAACTGTGCCTCACAAGTGATCCCGACAAAATTTTTGATTGATTTAATCTCTGTTCAAGTGAGTGTGAATTCAGCTTCATCTACAGACAGCGACGCTCAGGTTCTCAATGCAAAGAGCCGGTCTGTTTCCTGACACCTGAAAAGCTGCTTGAGGTGACCAGCTTTGCTGTTCTCCCAGTCCTTAAACCCAGTCATCTCTAGTTGTGAGAGGGGCCTCTTGGCGGCAACTCGTGCTGTCATTGATGGCGAGCCATTACAGGCTGCAGCGCAGGTAGTTCTAGCACGCTCCCTCCAACGACTGTTATCGAGATTGTGGCGCGCTGAATGGTTGAGATTGACGCGGATCGCCCTGATTTTGTAGTTGCGTACAAAGGGGTGAGAATACCCGTTAACCTGGAGATCTGTGCTTAAACAACTTCGCCAAACTCTATGGACTCCGAACTTGCTCCCCAGTTTCCCAGTACGCTGCGTCGCCTGGTGCTAATTCTCATTACCCTGCTGGTGAGCGTCATTATGGGGAGTGCACTCATTTCGAGTTGGAAGGAACCTCAAGTCGCGAGTCGATTGGAACTGTATCAAACAGATCTATTACTGCAGGCCACGGCCTGGAACGGCGACGGTTTACCCGCAGAACAAGTGACGACGCTGCGGCGCAATCTCTTGGGCGAAGACCCGATCGGGGATGCACAGACCGCTTACGAATCTGTACGCGAAACCGCCCTCAATACGCTGAACGAAAATGCCGCGATGACTGGTGATGCGACTTCTCCACGGCTACAAAACGCACTAGAGGGGCAGTCAGAGCTGTTAGATTTACTCGATTTGCGCTTAGGTATTTTGGAGGCTGAGCAGGGGTCATTCGAAGCGGCACAAAGCAGTTGGGAGGCGGTAAAATCGCGCCAAGCCAGAGGCGATCGCTTCTGGCGCATGGCTGATGCCCTCGACGCTCTGTGGCATGACGCAGACATTCCTGACGATAGCGAAGCGCTAATAACTTCAACGCTACAGGGATGGTTTCGCAACCGTGCCCTTGCTCAGTATTATCGGCGCACCCAGGCGTTTGGGGAGTTGGCAACCCTTGAACAAGCAGAAACGGAAAAAGCCCAAGGGCTGATTTTCAAGTTGGCGGCAGTCGGGGTGTTTCCGGTGATTGGGGCATTCTCTGGCATCTTGCTGCTGATTGGTTTAGGGGGGCAACGACTGATCAAAGGAGCTGATGCGCTGCTGGCCCGCAATCGCGATCGCGGTTGGGAAACGCCTTGGCCCGCTGAGACCATTTGGCTCGTGGTCGTGGGGGGCTTTTTATTTATGGGGCAGTTGGTGGTGCCAGTGGCCATTAGTCCTCTGCGGGGCCTGCTTGCTGCCGCCGGAATTCGGGGACAGGCGTTGTTTGCCCTGACCTATTACTTGCTGATGTCGGTGGGGGCGATCGCCGTATTATTTTTTGCCATTCGATCTTATCGACCGCTGCCGCCAGATTGGTTTACCTTCAAGTTGCGGAGCAATTGGTGGCTTTGGGGTCTGGGTGGCTACTTCGCTGCGCTGCCGTTGATGTTGACAGTCTCGGTGCTCAATCAGCAAATTTGGCAGGGGCAAGGCGGCAGCAATCCTCTGTTGCAAACGGTGTTAGAAGCTCAAGATCCGCTCGCCCTTGCGATCTTCTTTACCACTGCTTCTGTTGCGGCTCCCCTGTTTGAGGAATTCTTGTTTCGCGGCTTTTTGCTGCCATCTCTCACCCGCTACATGTCGGTTTGGTGGGCCATTGTGGTGAGCAGCTTCATATTTGCGATCGCCCACTTAAGCCTGTCCGAAGTTTTACCTTTGACGGTTTTGGGCGTTGTACTCGGAGTGGTTTACACGCGATCGCGCAACCTGCTCGCGCCCATGCTTCTGCATAGTGCTTGGAATAGCATCACCATGCTGGGACTGTTTCTTTTGGGCAGCAGCACCAACTAACGGAAAACCGAACTTGAGGTATTGGGTGCTGAGTCTCAGGCACTGGCATCGGGTCTTGGGCTCCAAGCCGGACCCCCCTCCAGACAAAATCACATCACTTAATCGACTAATCGACAAGGTAGAACCGGCATCACCCACGAGGACGTAGTCCATCTCAAAACCTGTCACCTGCTACTTAAAACCTGATATTCAATCCCTGGTAGTCCCTAAGAGGTAAGGACGGCAGAGAGAGGGCAGATGATTTCCGACAGAAAGACGCTGTGAGTCAGGGCTGAATGGTTGTCGCTATGAGATGAGAATGCTCAGCATCTGGTTCTATATCCTCGCCCTTGCCTAGTTGCCCCAACGGCGGTGCCGCCAACATCGTCAAAAACGGCAAAATTCACCACGGGAAACCGCATCACAAGTGCCAAGACTGTTCCCGACCATTCGTGGCAAACCCGCAAAACCAAACCATCAATGCGGCAACTAAGCAGCTGCTTGACAAGCGGCTATTAGAAACGATTCCCCTAGCCGGAATGACCTGCCTGGCAGAAGCCTTAGAGGTCTGGCGACAGCAATCTGTCCATACTAAATATGCCCCAGTCGAGCGTCCGGTGAAGGGGCGTGCGAGTGCTCAAAAAAAGGGCGGTTGACGATTGAGTGCGATGAAGCTGGGGCCTTTGTCGGGAAAAGAGCCACAAGCCATGGATGGGGCTAACGCTCAATCGCGACACGCGTAAGCTTGTCGGCGTCCATATCGGCGACCGTTCTGGAATGAGTGCTCAAGCTCTCTGGCATTCTCGGCCACCGGTCTATCGCCAGTGTGCCGTTTGCGACAGCGATTTCTGGGAAGCTGATCACACTATGGCAGTCCGCAGTTTGATCGAAACCGTCCAAATCTCTGCAACCCTGATCCAACAAGCTTCTTGTTTCCGCATTCCGACTTCCGCATTCCGCATTCCGCATTCTGCTATATTCTGCCGTCCAAACGACACCGGGCCGTGAGCCAAGAGAGCGGGCAGACGAATCGGCTTGAGCGGTTCAATGGCACCTTGCGGCAGCGGGTAGCGAGACTTGTGCGGAAGACCTTATCGGTTTCGAAAAAGCTAGAAAATTATAGTAGTTCTAGATAAGAATGAGAATCAATGGCTTACAGCTTAGACCTTCGTGAGCGGGTGATTGACCGACTGAAACCAGGACACTCGGTATTAGAGAATGTCCCCCCATGTTTGTTCAAGTCAACCGGGATGGAGCCTCTTTTTCTCCTCTCGTCAATGGAACTTTTCTATTGGACCTAGGGGTGTCCCTGAATCAACCGTCAGAATGGCATCGACAGATTGAATTCATCAGGACATCTAACATCCACCCAAACACGATAGACGTCATCAGCGGGAGACAACACTGTGGGGTAACGCTGACTGAGAGAATGAGCAATGTGATAAGCCTCATCTCGCATGTCTGAAGGGAGAACCTTAGCCAGCTTCATGATCATATTGTTGTGCATGATGGCTTCATGAGCTTGGTGATTACTGTAGAACTTGAATATCTCAAGCTGAGAGGCCGGAGCGAGGCTAGGAATCGACATGAGATCTAATATGCGTGTTAACAATGAAATTTATCAACACTGATCATAGATTATTCTTTGTGTAGTAGATCAATTGACACTATTGATTTAATCTTCCTGTCCAAAGTGGAGGCGCTTCTAAAGTCCCCTCAAAATACTTGGCATCACAAGATACTAAAGTCTGTTTGTTCATTCCTCTATTCGGTATCTCGTGAAATGACGGGCTATTCACAGGCACTTGAATACTGAGGTGGAACGAGCTGTAGCAAATAACTAATCGCTCTCAGTCCCTATTCAACTTAGAGCGTAGATCATACCTTTCAGGTCTTCTATCTTCTCGTAATAAAGAGGTCCGCTCAATCGGCCCTAGTTCCAATGAGGGTTTTCGATAGATATTATGTGACTTTCTCAAACGCTTTGCCAAAGTTTTTTCGGCGTTGCTGAATCGAAGTATGAATCCAGTGTTTTAGATCGCGGGCAAGATGCCCGCTC
>CAZLYS010000299.1:0-6024 GCA_964563415.1 uncultured Halomicronema sp. | reverse complement strand
AATATTGGGTTAGCGTTGCTGGCTTTTGTGCTAGATAAGCTGGTCATTGGCTCTGCTGTGGCCATGGCCTTTATTTTGCAAGGAGAATTTCGCCGTTTGCTCGAGCAGATTGGGCGCGGGCGACTGGGACAACTCCTGGTAATTGCCGATCGCGACCTTACTCCCCAACCTAATAGTGTGATCGATGAGTTGGTCGATGCGGTCAAGGAGCTCTCGCAAAACCGCATTGGTGCGCTCATTATTGTAGAAACCGATCGCCCAATCGACGAACGGGATTTTTCGGTGCCAGGCGTCCGGTTGAATGCGGAGGTTTCGCGAGAACTGCTCCAAACAATCTTTCAGACCAGCACTTTGCTGCACGACGGGGCGGTATTAGTGCGGGGATCTCGGGTGTTAGCGGCAGGCGTGATCTTGCCGATTTCTGAACGGTCGGCCTCACGTCAGTTGGGCACCCGTCATCGAGCCGCCATGGGAATTACGGAGCGCGTTGAAGGCTGTATTTGCATCGTCGTTTCCGAAGAGACGGGCTCAATGTCGCTCGCTGAGGGTGGAAAGCTAAATCGGCCCCTAACGAGCAGTAAACTAAGGGAGTTGTTGAGCGATCGCCTGTCTTTATCTGTAGATCGAGACTCGGTGAGCCCACAACTTCGTAGTTTGAGCAAACGTCTGTTCAGACAGGGGCGCGCCGTTTGGCAGCGCTTACCCTTTGTCCCGTCGTCCGCTTCCCGTGGAAAAAAATGACCGCTGAGCCCCTTGTGACCTCTTCTTTCCCGTCAGATCTTGACCGCGATCGCCTCCCCTGCCACGTCGCAGTGATTATGGACGGAAATGGTCGTTGGGCTCAACGTCGGGGACTTCCCCGGATCATGGGACATCGCCAAGGCGTTGATACGTTAAAGAAACTGCTGCGCACCTGTAACGATTGGGGCATTGGTGCACTCACTGCCTATGCCTTTTCGACAGAGAACTGGGGGCGGCCCCACGCCGAAGTTGATTTTCTCATGACCCTGTTTGAGCGAGTCTTGCGTCAAGAGCTAGCGGAAATGGATGCTGAAGGGGTCCGCATTCAATTTGTGGGCAACTTGCGCTCGCTCCCACCTTCTTTGCAAGCTGAGATTGCTCGAGCCGTGCAACTCACTCACAAAAATCCCGGCATTTGCTTCACGATCGCCACTAACTACGGTGGCCGCCAAGAAATTGTGCAGGCATGCCAAGCCCTTGCGACCGAAGTGCAATTGGGCAAGCTGGCTCCCGAAGATATCGACGAAAACCTATTTAGTCGTCACCTATATACTGCCGGCCTCGAAGATCCGGATCTGTTGATTCGCACCAGCGGCGAAATGCGGATTAGCAATTTTTTACTGTGGCAGTTGGCCTACGCTGAGCTATACGTGACCGATACACTATGGCCCGACTTTCACCTAGATGAATTTCATCAGGCTCTCAGCGACTATCAACAACGCCATCGTCGCTTTGGAAAAGTCTAGGTACGGCGATAAAACTATGAGTCATCGCCCATGCTTTTGACGCCGTCTAGCAACATCCAGAGACCCCCTAGCAGAATGGCGATCGCCACACCCCCTAGCAACCAATCTAAATTCGGTAAAGTTTCCATTTAGTCGCTACTCATGACAGACAAGCGAGCCAGGATCAGGAAGTGTTCGTATCATTTCCGATCCTGGCTCGTCCAGAACTCAACGCCAGACTTACCAGAGACCTGGAATGGGTTCCGATTCTGCTGGTGTCTCTACAGTTTCCTCTTCGACGACTTCCTCTTCGATCTCTTCTTCAACTACGATCTCTTCTTCCTCTTCCATCACGACATCAGTGGTGAAGAACTTCATGGTGCCGGTATCAACGGGTAAATCCATATAAAGATCACCGTCAATAAAGAAGTAGTTGACTGCATCGCTTAAGCCTTGGCGAAATTCATCATCCAACGAATCAGGGCCACAGGCCGCCAACGTAAATGCCTGTAGGGTGATGAAATCACTACTCTCAACATCGTAAATACCATTGCCCACATTGCAGTCGGCCCGCACCCCAAGACTGCCATCTTCAAAAAACTGAATCGAGTAAAGTTCTGGGTCTTCTGGCACGGTCATGGTGTCGTTGTTGTAAACAATTTCGTCCAGTAACCAGAGCGGACCAGTCAGCATTGGGTCTTGTGCCCCTGCAGTTGTCGCAGTGACGCCACAAAGGGCGACGGCTGAGGCGATCGCAAAGGCAAGAGAATTGTATTTTGGCATTGCTATACTCCACACCAATTGATGGTTAAAACGTCTGTACGAGAGTGGCAAGATCTGCACAAGTAACCTGATTGTCAGATTTTTAATAGAGATAAAAACAACGAGCGATATGCCCACAGGGAAAGGATCTTATGGGACACCTTACCCCTCAGCCTCAGAGGCAGAAACAATTTTCATACTTATTTAAATGTGATTGCTCTTGAATATATCTGCGGGTTGGCTGCTCGCTACTCTTGAGCTCCCTAACCAATTGCTAATTTTCTAGGAGTTACGCAGTTCAAAAGACTGAATCGTATTGCAGGGATAGGAGGGAGCTCAGAAACTGGACTGGCATGATCTTCGCTACTTATGGCTAATGACTCTCGAAGTCAAAGCGGACAGACCACCCATTGTGCCTCCTTAAAGCCTGTTGGATTTTATCGAGTCAATCGTTTCCCGGATGCTAAACGCCTTCATAACACTGGAATAGATGCCACAAGGGTCTGGGATAAATCTTCGGGAATTAAACCACTTCTGAACCTGGATGAGGTTTAACTCAACTTAGCGGTGCATTCCAAAATTAAGCGCTGGTTGACCGTGGCGTAGGGTTGTATCTCCAGTGCCCGGCGAAACGCTTGATTTGCAGCAGTGTAATTGCTTAACCGCATATGACATAGTCCTAGACCATGTAAGGCACCAAAGTGATAAGGCACTAACTCCAGAACTTTTTCACAATCTGCGATCGCGGGCCAATAACGTTGCTGCATGTAATACAACACTGCTCGTCGGTTCCAAGCTTCGGAAAAATCAGGTATCGCTTCAACGGTTTCAGTCAAGACGGTTTCCGCCTCGCTAAGCTGACCCTGATCCACCAAGTTTTGACTACGCACTAAGATTTGCGCTCCATAAGCACCCTTTTGGGTATACCAAAGTCGCCAAAGAGCCTCTGTTGCCACTTGACGCACATTGGCATCACCGGCCTTTAAGTCTTGCAAAAGCGATTGAGTGTCAGACCCCATAAGCTCTATTCACAATTAGTTCAACTACTCTTGCAGCGAGTTCTCAGAACCCGTTTTGAGCATGGGTGACTCGATATCAATGAGTCATCTGCAACAACAGTAACGTTATTGTGGACACAACTTTATCGCTATCGCGCTCTTGTCGGTGTGCACTACTAACCTTCTAGAGACACGATGCAGAAGATCGTCCGGTGCGATCGCCATGACACAACCTTTGTCTCCTAACAAACATAAGTAAAATATTGCGCCGCATTAAAAAATATTCATCCCTGTTGCGACTACGATGATGGGCCTGCAAACCCGCCTAAACTTGGGAACAAGGATAAGTTTCACAGTCAATCACGTTGGGATCGCTAGCATCCAGTCGGCATCAGCTTTTTTTGATGCTCTGTCTCTCCTCCCGATGCCCAGCAGTTGATTGGCTAGCCTCAATCATGGTTGCTTTTGATAACCAGGAGGGCTGTATGGCTTCTCACTTTCGTCTCTATTCCCCCCCCGACAGAACACTGCTGCTAACTCAAGTCAGCATTCTACTGTTGGTGCTGTTGACGGGCATTGTCAGTAGTTTGTTGGTGCGATCGCAGATGCACCGTTACGACCAGCAATTCGAGTCCATTCCGATTGCCAATACCAAAACTTGGGACGCGCTACGACACTGAACTCTCAGTCGCCTAGTGGTCAGCCAATCGCTGTCCTCAACATCGGTCGGGATAGCTTGGCTCATTTTCAGGCGACTGAACTTGATGATAATTGGCGATTCTCTCAACACCGTTGATCGCTCTAGTCAGCAATGTCTCGACGCAACAGGTGTACGGCGTCCTGGCCATCAATTGCAGATATAAAGACCTTGACGGCTTCTTCTCTCGCAGTCGGTACCACCTTGCCTACAAAGTCCGGGTGAATAGGGAGTTGCCGATGACCGCGATCAATCAGCACTGCTAATTGAATCATGTCAGGACGACCATAGTCGTTTACAGCATTCATAGCGGCCCGAATGGTGCGCCCGCTATAAATCACATCATCGACAAGCACCAGCGTTTTGCCTGACAGATCAAAGTCAATCTCGGTGCGCTCAGGTGTGCGAATGCCAATACTATCCAGATCATCGCGATAAAACGTGATGTCGAGCGTACCCACTGAGATGGTCTGCTGTTCGAGATGATGAATTTGTTCAGCGAGTAAGTATGCGAGCGGTACGCCTCGAGTATGAATGCCGATGAGCGCTAAGTTATCCAAGGCCCCCGCATGCTCGATAATCTCTGACGCCAATCGATTTACGGTGCGTCGCATTTCTTCTGGGGAAAGCAGTTCAACAAAGCTGGTCATATGTTTCCACTTTTGCCAGTATCGTTTGCTGTCTTCCTCAACCAAGGGAATCAGCCTTACTATCCCAAACTCTAAACCAAGATGGGGAGGCTCTGGGGGCACCCACCGTCAGAATGACACGATCTCTGAGAAAGACAGGCTGGTACACAACGGCGTAAGTTGCACATGGTTAACGGGTCAGGGGGCGGAGAGCCAAAGGCAGCCGGATTTGGCAGGGTATCGCGACTTGTGCCACGGGGAATTAGTGCCTGGCCAACACGCCATGGGAGTGTTGCTCGCTATAGCAAAATTCAGGAGTCAGAGCACCCTGCAGGCAGGGCGCAGCCCTACAGAAGTGAAGTTCCGGCGGCTCAGGAGTTGGAATGATTTGGATGATCCCAGATATTTGCGGGTCGTTATGCCAGATACGACATGACAGGACGGTGACCAATTTAAGTTGGCAGTCTGGTGAGAGCAAGATGACGATGCTCTATCAGCTAGGGACTGCTCCGTTAGAACCTGCAGAAAAGAGGAATGCAATGACGATCGCCCCGAGTAACCAACTCCCTATTGACCAGCGCGTTAGCTGTAACCCTTGCTCAATCAGGGAAGTCGTAATGGGCTGCAGTGGTTCGGCCAGCAGTGGTTTGTGTTTAACTTCGCCGCGATAATGATTAATCCCTCCGAGCTGCACTCCCAAAGCAGCGGCATAGGCACATTCGCTCCAACCGGCGTTGGGGCTAGGGTCAGCAGGTGCATCACGGCGGCACAATCGCCAGACCCGTCGGGGATGTCTCGACAGTAGCGCAATGGTGACCACTGTCAGGCGGCAGGGCAGCCAGGTTGCGAGGTCTTCACAGCGGGCGCTAAACCAACCCAAATCTTGATAGGGGGCAGTCTTGTAACCAATCATCGAATCAAGGGTACTAAGGGCTTTGTAGGCGATCGCAAACCCAACTCCAGCAGCGGGTGAAATCGTCAGCCCCAATAGTCCGTAAAACAGAGGGGCCATGACGCCATCGGTTGCATTTTCGCTGATGGTTTCCATGATGGCTCGCAAGATCTCAGCCTCTGAGAGCTGCTCAGTATCGCGTCCGACGTACAGTCCTAAACGATCTCTTGCGGTCACCAGATCACCTTTGCCCAGAGGCGTTAACACATCTGTTGCGGCATGTCGCAGGCTGCGAGCGGCTAAACAACTGGCTAAGAGAATGGCCGCGATCGCAATGGCCAACGCGATATGAATCTTGCCAGCTAGCATCACGATGCCAGCGGCGATCGCCCCACTCAAGAGCGATAGCCCTAACCCCAGCCCTACCCCAGCTAGCCGTTGTCCCCCAGCGGATGAAATAGAATTAAATACCCAAGCCTGATAGTGTTGAATTCCCCAGCCCATGACCTGCACGGGATGGAGCCATTCCCAAGGGTCCCCCACGATGAAGTCAATCAGGGCGGCCAAAAGTAACACCGCG
>CAZLYS010000298.1:5144-6032 GCA_964563415.1 uncultured Halomicronema sp. | reverse complement strand
CCAGTTCTTTCTCACCGAGCGCAGCCTCTATTTGCTGGTGCTCAACGGTCGCCAGGGCCACGAAGACGAAGACGCTGAATATTGGCTAGAGCTGATCGAGAGCTTTGGCGGCGACTCCCCCGTCATCGTCGTGCTGAACAAAATCACCGAGCATCCCTTCGACGTCAATCGTGGTGCTCTCCAACAAAAGTTCCCAAACATTCGCGCCTTCATCCCCACCGACTGCGCCGCTGAGATTGGCCTTGACCAGCTTCAGGTCACCATCAAGCAGGAAACCGATCGCCTAGAGTTCCTGCGCACGCCCTTTCCCGCCAGTTGGCTCACCATCAAAAATAAGCTGGCCGGAATGGAGAAAAACTACATCTCCTACGAGTATTACCGCGATCTCTGCCAGCAAGACGGCGAAGCCGACACCAGCGCCCAAGACTCCCTCGCCAACTGTCTGCACAGCCTCGGCATCGCCCTCAACTACAAAGACGACCCTCGCCTGCGCGACACCCACGTGCTCAATCCCCACTGGGTCACCAACGGCATCTATACCCTGCTCAACGCTTCCGAACTGGCCGAGACTCAAGGTGAAATGGCAGCCGACTGCCTCGATCTCACCCTCGACCTTCAGCACTATCCCCGCGAGCGCCACGGCTTTTTGCTAGAGCTGATGCGCAAGTTTGAGCTGTGTTTTCGCTTTGCTGACGACGACAGCCGCTTTCTCATCCCCGACCTGCTCGACAAGCAGCAGCCTGCCGCCGCCGCTGAGTTCAATCTGGCGGAATGCCTCAACTTCCGCTATGAGTACCCCGTCTTGCCGGAGGGGTTGCTGCCCCGCTTCATCGTCCGCACCCATGTCCTCAGCGAGCACCAACTACGTTGGCGCACGGGCGTCATCCT
>CAZLYS010000298.1:2786-5132 GCA_964563415.1 uncultured Halomicronema sp. | reverse complement strand
CAACCGCGCCCTGGTAAAAGCCGATCGCGCCGACAAATGCGTCACCATCAGCGTCGATGGGCCGCTCAACAGTCGCCGCCGCCTACTGGCCATTATCCGCTCCGACTTTGAGCGCATCCACAGCAGCTTTAAGTTCACCCCGCAAGAGCTAGTGCCCGTGCCCGCCCATCCCGACGTGATGCTGCCCTACCCAGACCTAATCGTGATGGAGCAAAACGGCTTACAAGAACTACCCCAGGTAATCAACGGCCAGATCGTTCACCTCAACATCCGCGATCTGCTCAACGGCGTCGATTTGGAAGGCAGTCGCCGCCCCGACACTGACCTCAGACGCCGCATCGACACGCTGCACCTATTCATCAGCTACTCCCACCAAGACAACGCCCTGCGCGAAGAGCTGGAAACTCACCTGAAAATCCTGCAGCGGCAGGGGCTGATCCAGACCTGGAGCGATCGCTGCATTCTCCCTGGCGATGAGTGGGAAACTGACATTGACGCCAACCTCAACCGCGCCGACATCATTCTGTTTCTCATCAGCGCCGACTTCATTGCCTCCAAGTATTGCTACGAGATCGAGATGCCCCGAGCGATGGCGCGCCACGAAAGGGGTGAAGCGGTGGTCGTCCCCATCATTCTGCGGCCCTGCGATTGGCGCAATACGCCCTTCAATAAATTGGGCTGGCTGCCCCAAAATGGTGAGCCCGTGACAACCTGGGGCGATCGCGATCGCGCTTGGCTCAATGTCGAAACAGGCATCAAGCAGGTTGCCGAGTCGAGGAAAGCGCGACGATTTTCATAGCTATCCTGATATCTGACTAGGGCGCGTCATCCATTAAACTCGAAAGCCTTGCGGTATAGGTATTACCGCGCCCGCTCTGTAAACCCAGCTAGGGCTGAACCGCCTTCAGCATCAGGATTCCAGCGCTAAATGATGACAGCCCCTAGAAGGGTGGCTGTTTTTGGGCAGCAGCATCGGAATAAGATCGGAATAAGAAAGCTGTCACGATTACGCTGTCAATGCTGTGCTTTGTCTGTAGTCGTTTGTGAGTGGTTTAGTGTTGCTGGCAAACGATACGGGTATGTTGAAGCTGATGAGGCAATCCCTAAATTGACTTCGTTAGGTAAAAGACAATGCATGTCTGCTTCAAAAAGGGCCACCAACTCCACGTCGTGGCAATTTTTTGGCCGCTGGAGCATCCGGCGTTTATTCCCGGTATCATTTTGGCCATCATTATTGGTCTACCGGCGCTAGTGTCAGGACTCTGGGAGGGCGCGATCACACTCTATGCCGCCATCTATTCTTTAGAAACTGACAGTACCGAATCGCTATGGCTCGTAGGGCTAATTTTTGGTTCGATATTTTTGGTCCCTTTGCTCACAGCGCTGTCAGACGACCTTGAGATCCGGCGCTACGTATTTGATCGTTCTGAAGACCGTTTGCGAGGTTTCGGTTGGTGGTTCAGGCAACCGCTAAAGAGCTATGAACAGTTTTCGACAGCGCTATCGTCCATTTCTCGGTTAGTACTCAAACATTATCGACACACAACGCCCTCGGTCTCAGTGAGCGGTTACACCAGCACGCCGAAAACCGTCAGTTGGTCAGAACTTACTGGTCGCGATCGCCAAGGAAAGACCCGCGCCACCCTCAGGCTGACCCACACCGACGAAAATGTCATCCAGCGCATCGCTAGCTATATGGGGATGGAGTTCACCACCGAAGCTTGATGTCGCGATCGCGATGCCGCGTGGCTCAACGTCGAGCAGGGTATTAAAGCAGTCATTCAGCAGAAAAAGGGCGATCGCCTTCACTAAGGCTCGCAAGGGTTAGCCCGTCAGGGAGCTGTCATCAATGCGAGAGATCGCGGAAACAGTTGTCCCCACGCTGAAGTTGATATTGTCGACGACCAGGCTGAACCGATGGCACTGTTTGAATGGGTTTATCGCTACTTTTGGTTGATTGCGATCGCGGTTGGCTGCATTAACCCTGTCATTATGTGGGTGCGCTTGCAGCCTCAGATGCAGGCCCATCCTGAGCGGCGTTCCGGGTATGCCACGTTGGTGAAAGGCTACTGCTTTATCGGCACCTTTCCCTGGCTGGTGATGGGGATTGGGATTGTGGTGGGCGGTGTGCCCAACGTTCTTTACTATCTGTATCCCCGGATTGGCAACTCATACGTCTTGGCCTGGTGGGCGGCTTTCTGGCTGATGCAGGCCTGGCTCACGGTTTGGATGCTGTGGCAAGGCGGTGCCGAAATGTTGGTCTCGCATCCTGGGTTTTTGCGAGGTAATCCCACCAGTGCCCGTCGCCTCAAATTTTATTGGCTGATCATGTAGGGAAAGAGTGTA
>CAZLYS010000298.1:1428-2776 GCA_964563415.1 uncultured Halomicronema sp. | reverse complement strand
GCTGATCATGTTAGCCGGAACGGTTGCTGCCACGGTGTTAATGTTTTCGCTAACGCCGACTGATCTACCAAGCCTGCAGAGATTTTCGTAAACGGAACTCCGCTGTTCTGAAGAGATGGCAACTGGGACTAAATCCGGCCGGTTGCCATCCCATCCCGTTTCCGGTTACTCGGCAGGAGCCAGTAGCAGCATGCCATCAACCTGGGCGTACTCATCTTGGAAAGAGACCGTACCGCTCAACGCTTGTACAGCCGCTACCAACTTGCGAAATTCTAGTGATTCAGCATCGTTCGGATCAGGCGGAAATATGCCCATCAGCAACGCTCGAATCGGAGCAACATTGGCGAATAGATAGCCCTGATTTTCTGCAGGAAAGTCGCGGGTCGAGTCCACAAACCGCAGTGCATTGGGCAGCGCCTGGGCCGGTTCGATTTGGGCTAGCGTCGAGAGTGCTTCAATGCTGGTGGTGAGCAATAGAGTGTCTTCATCGACCCAAGTCCGCCCAAAAAAGCTCTGGGTTTCTTCAGTATCCCAAATATAATCGCCCCAACTGGTGGCTGCTTGACCATTGATTGTCGTGGGTTCGACGGCGATAAAGAACTCTTCCATCAAGCCATCGAGGGTAGCAAAGGTATTCTCAGCTGTGGCGCGATCGCTCGTTTGCAGGGCGATGCCCCACCCGACTCTAAACTCTGGGAAAAACAGCGTCAGGGGGGTATCACTGGTGGGATACAGGAACACTGTAAAGCCGCTATCCATCCAGCCAAAGACATCTTCGTCGAGGTCTAAGCCCGTCATGGCGGTAAAAAAGCCTCGGGCTTGGTCTAACCAGACACTGGTTTCTTCACTCGCTTCGAGGGTAGTGGTCACCTCTTCCCAAAAACCAGCAATATCGCGTCCGTTGAGCATGCCATAGCTGTCTTTCGGAATATGGGACAGCACCTCTGGCGGAGCAGGCTCGATGGTTTCTGCGATCGCTGACAAGAGTGCATCGCCGTAGTAGCCACGCCCCTGTAAACGGATACCGCGCGAGTCAGGGTAAATAATGGCTTCCACATGGCCCTCTAGCTGTAATGCTGTCAGGTCAGCAAAGTCTTGAGGCGACAGTAAATCCCCAGGATTGGGCAAGTCGAACGGCAAGTCAGGTAAAGCAAAATCGACGAAGGCATAGTTGACTAATTCCGACATATCGCCGTACAAGACCCCCAGCGCGGCGTCAGCGTGAGGATGCTCTAACGTCTGCAAAAAGTCCTCATTCTGGGCCAGGGCGGTAGCTGGATCAGTCGGTTGCAGATCGATCCAGGTCTGAATGGCCGTCGGACTAGCCGCCGCGACGATAAAGTCGGGA
>CAZLYS010000298.1:0-1407 GCA_964563415.1 uncultured Halomicronema sp. | reverse complement strand
GCCAGCGCCTCGTCATCGATCCATGTGGCGGGCGACCAGGTGGTGTCGTCGTCTTGCTTGGGCAGGGCTTTGAGCCACTCTTGAGGGGCTGCCCCGTCTTCCTCCAGTAGCGGATCGGGGGACATCATCGGCGGCTCGCCCTCGGTCGGCAGGTCGGTTTCGGGTGGCACGTCGTTGGGCAAAGCTTCGGGGGGCAAGCCATCAGGCTCAGTTTCTGGCAACACTGATTCCCAGTACACAATGTCGATGCCCTGATAATTCAGAATCTCAGGCTCTCCGTCTTTGAAGACTCCTATCGAGCCGACAAAATCACCATTGAAGCGATCTGAAAAGGCTTCTGAATTTTCGATCGGGGCAATGAGAATTTCGTGGTCTTCTATAGTCCCGATCAATTCAACGGTACCAGTTGGATCGTCAATGGGTAGCAGGGCGATCGCGACATCATCTCCTACCCATGGGGCAATATCGGCTTCGTAATCCAAGTCCAGCGGCAAAAAGGGCAGCCCCCCCGGATTGGGTGCACCGACTCCCTGCGCCTGTAACTGTTGGAATAACGCATACTGATTCAACTGGTCCCACGTTTCCGGCCGCATGTCGAGCAAGATGGTGTAAGCGGTGTTGGGCGGTAGTAATTCTGCTGGGTGAGGGCTCGCGACACTGGGCGCTGCCGCGATCGCGGGCAGCATAACGGCGATTGACGACGCGATCGGTAGCCAAGTTGTTTCCATACAGCCTTTCATCCCAGTCATCTCCCAAAACGCATTGCCAGCAACAGTGTTCCCTGCGACGGTGCTTAGCACTGTCTACCCAGAGGTCGGGCCAAATGGTCCATTATCGGTAGTTATCACTACCCTTACCCCATCGGTAACTCAGCCTACACATCAAGATCCCTCGATTCCGGGCCACCGGGGGACAAAATCCGCACCCGTTGATTCGTAGTTTCGTCCCCCAGCCAGTGGCTGAGAATCCTTACGATAAGGAGTGTTAGGCCAATTGGCCTTAACAACTTAGCCTCGATTGGGGAGAAAAAGAGAGAAGATGAATCAGGTTAAAACAGTTGCTTTATTGGGGTTGCTCAGTGGATTGCTGATCACTATCAGCTACAGCGTTTTGGGTGGGGCAACGGGGGCGATCGCAGGAATTGCCTTGGCTGCGATCACGAATCTAGGCGCGTGGTACTTTTCTGACCGCATTGCTCTAGCCGCTTACCGAGCACAGCCGGTCTCAGCGTATCAAGCCCCCGAACTGCACCAGATGGTGACGCGACTGGCCCAGCGACCTCCGAACGCGCTGGCGTGTAAGCCCGTGGCTTGGATGGCAGGTAAGATCGATGCGGCCTGGGACGGCGCCGATGACAACGCGAGTTGTGATTCATCTCCTGGTGCGGGAGATGGTTGGTGCGACGCC
>CAZLYS010000297.1:0-6033 GCA_964563415.1 uncultured Halomicronema sp. | reverse complement strand
TTACGTTGCCCGACCAAATCAATAAAGACCTTCAGGAATGGGCTGACAAAGAAGGACGTCCAAAAGCTAACCTGACCGCTTTTTTGATCGAAAGTGCAGTAAGGGCTCGCTTTCCGGATCGTTATCCCGACGTGCAAAGCAAGAACGATCGCGATGGCTAGGAGCTCCGCCGTGGGCTGCTGAATCTACGTTTTATTGCGCTTAGACCGCCATTATTCCTAGTGCTTTGAAGCAGGAACGTTTTGGTGAGCAAGAACAACACTTATCTCAATTGCTTTAATTACTCCCTCAATTAGCCCAAGCTCTTCCCACTGATTGCTACAAACACCACAAGGCAGAAAACTGATCGTGCTTTCAACCGGCTCGCTGATGCCTACGTAAATCGTAAGGAGTGCTATTAAGCAAGAACCTGACAGCTGATAGCCCTCCAGCAGATAGGTGTTAATCTGCCAGCGAACAACAGAATCTTGAACCCTTAAAAATACCCATCAAGTCATCACCCATGCAGTTGGTGAGGCTCCTGCTATCGTGCCAATTTTCACAATTGAGCCCCAAGAGAGGGGGCTCTCTGTTTGATCACCCTACCAACAGTGAGATTCAACCATGAACATCACCCAGCTAATCTTTTTGCGTCCCCGACGAGAGACACCGCAGTCTTATACAGACGAGGGCCACTCCCTTGAAATCGGCCTGATTTCCTTGCAGACAGAGGACACTCGCCGCTGGGACGACGAGGTGTGGCAGGTTGCTCACATCGAAACCTATGCCCCCTCCATCGTGACCAATAACCGCTTCCATGTAGCGGTATTGACGCCTGATGGCACCATCGCCAAGCCAATTGCGTTGCGAGTAGGCGATCATCGCTTGATGTATCTCTGCATCAGCAGCGAAGACTTGGCTTTAGCTTGGCCTGAGCCTACCGAATGCTTGCCCCAAATCGGCTCTGAAGCCCCTCCGTTGGAAGGCTGGCAGGTGGAGCGGATGCAGGAGTTTGAAGGCGATCGCGCAGAGGCGCTTTACGATCGCGTCCTCGTTTGTTGGTGCGTTCCGACCCGTGCGGCATCAGATGCAACAGCGGCCTGAACGATCACCGCCTTGCCTGAATGCTTTCATATGGGCTGATTCTCTTCACCTGCAATCTGCCCCGCTCCATGCCGTTGACCTAGTATTTTCCAATTCAATAACGGAGTCTAATCATGAAGGACGTTAACGGCACCACCCAATCATTCAACCGGGCAAGTCTCCAATGGTAGCCTCTCTGCCGTCTCCAGCATTCCTCGCTGATCCCCTCGGTCAGCGCCTCTGGCAATTGTTTAGTTGTAATCCTTGGGACTTTTTAGACGCTCCATATCAGCTCATGGCGAGAAACCGAAGTAGCGCACTATCAAGTTGCTCCCAAATTGTTGTTAGGGAATCGGGCGTCTAGTTCAAATCAAGAATATACCCTAACAATCTTAGGGATTAGCGACCAATCTCTGATTCGGTCTTATCCGACACGCTTTGAACCCTTGGTCACTGTCAGATCAGCGGGGGCATCCTCAGAGATCGAGATCGCCTTCCATCTTGCCAAATACCAGCATTGTGACCTAGCGACGCTGGCAATCAAGGGTAGTTGCAGCAACTTGTAGTAGGGTTTTAGAGTTTTTTGAGTATTTGGGGAGAAAGGGGTCAAAGTTCTGCTTCTGCACAAATTGCTGAAAAATGGAGCGGAGCGGGTCGCTGAGGGTCTATCCTCGCGTTTGCTCGCTAAGATCCCCAGCGACCGGCTTTATGGCTCGACTGGGAAAACTACGGCAAAACGTCACATAAAGTGTTAGGGAACAAGCCAGCCAGATCTCGTCCAAATATACCCTAACAATCAGAGCAAACGATGGAGGTAATCGCGACACTGTCATCCAGCACGCAAAGGCGCGCTCTTTAGAGACCATAGAATATTAGGAAAACGGATAAACAATACCCAAAAGGTCTGTAGCTGCTCGTTTCTGTCTAGTGGTTCTGGTTGAAGACCCCAAGATCTCGTATATCATCCTTCTCCAGCAAAAGGGTGTTGAGCAGGTTCAGTTCGCTGGAGGCCATGAAGTAGCGGTTATCGAATACCAGTTCGAGTTGACTTAGGACTCGTTGTCCCACTGCTGCAGCCCATGGGAAGTCTCGATATCTGAGTACGACTGGCATCACTGTTCCTTGAGGGGTTAGGGCACGACCGAGGGCATCTCGCCAAGTTGCAGGATCTTCGACTTCTTTTTGCCGAATGCCTTCATCCGATTGTTTTTGCCAAAAGTGAGAGTAGTCCAGAGGCAAAGCGATCGCAATGTTATCTGTGCGAGTCTCTTGTAGCGTGGCATATTCCCTCTCAGCTGCTTCCTTTTCCCGGATCAATAACTTGTACAGCTCTTTAGCGGGTCGCCGTAACTTGGAGGGGAAACTCCTGTTGTCACTGATATTGTGTAATAAGCCGAGCAGGTGCCCGCTGCCTTTCTTGACATCTTGATGCCAGGTTTCAAAACTAAATTTCTCCTCAGCACTCCTTCCTTTCCAGTCTTCCATCCAGTAAGGTCCTATGCAGGTAATGTTGTCAGGGATCACGAGCTTCTCATTGTCGGATTGAGCGGGCGTCGCTAAGAGACGACTCGCTGGTCGAGAGATGTTTTTCGCCAGTCCTTCTGTTGTTTGATAATCCACATAGGAGGCTGCAGCGATTTCAGAGGCAGTCCCTTTGAGATTGAAGTGGCCGAATAACTGCTCGACGAGTTGGGCGGCTTTATTGACCATGGCCTTATCGTCTTGGCTGTGGTCATCACAAATGAAAATTTGAGCTTCTCGCAAGAAGTTGCGGAGGTCATCCGACATTAGGTTAAGCAGTTCTTCATCCCCGACAAAACCCACGGGGACAAAGGCAATTCGCTGGCGTTTCAAGCCAGCATCGCCTTTGATACGGGTATGAATCGTCGATCGCAGCATCACCAATAAGGTCAGCAAGTCGCTTGATTGACGCAACCACCGGCGCGCCTGATCCGTTTCCTCCTCAACAATGAGGTAGTCATTAATCGACATCACCAGTCGTCTGGCTTTGTCGTCACCGGATCGCTTGTCCCCAGTTTCTGAATCGGTGTACCAGCCGCGACCGCGATAGATCAGCTGAGCAACTTCCATCAAGGCAGATTCAATGTTGAAACGTGGGATGGAGGCAATGATCCAGTCTGCTTTTGGAAAGGAAACCCCTCGGGCACCTGAAGAGGTCATCAGGAAGAGTCGCACTTGGTCGCGCTGAGGTTCTTGAACAAGTTTGAGGCGCTGAGCTTCAGGAACGCTTTGGTCAAGAATTTGAACTTGTTGCGGCGTCAGGATGGCAGCATCCCCCGTCGTGAGCTGTTCACGGAGCTG
The DNA here is from genome assembly GCA_964563415.1 of uncultured Halomicronema sp. GTDB lineage: Bacteria > Cyanobacteriota > Cyanobacteriia > Phormidesmidales > Phormidesmidaceae > Halomicronema. The sequence goes on along the minus strand of CAZLYS010000297.1, from coordinate 2,649 downwards.
TCTTAAAAAGGCTTTATCTTGGGCAAAGAAGATAATTTGCTCGGCATTTTCGGATAATCCCCGCTGGATTTCTATTTGGGCATTATTTAGCAATTCGTCCTCTGACTGGTCTCTGATAGCTTGGCGAATGGTTTGTAAGCCTCCCTCACTGGTGGAATTAGGAGTGATAGGAGCTAGCCGAACGCTGTAGTCAATCTGTAGAGATGAGGCTGGATAGCTATTGGTCATCACATGCATCGTGGGATGCTGGCCGCGCCCCACCTTCATGCGAGTACCCGTAACTCGAAAGGCTGAATTACCTGAAGTAGGACTAATCAGGACTTTATCTGGTGCCCGATCGCCCGAATTCAGGTAGCTATTTAAAACCACCTCGTTACTAAGCGACGCATCTGAAATGATCAGCACGACTCGAAACGGACACTTTTCCCCTTCGAACGGTTCAATGAACTGCTGGGTGAGCCATTCGGCGAGGCGATGGCAAAAGAGCGCTCCGGCTCCATCACCCGCCACTTCATCCACCATGGCGATGATGGTGGGTATTTTGCGGGCAAAATCGCGCCGTTCGCGCTTGCCGGGATGGGTGTCAGCTTTTTTGGCAAAAAGATTACTGAGAGCATCAATGGTCGTGCGATTTTGAACCGCCCGATAGCCTTGAATCGCCGCCGTCATGACTAACCGATTGACAGTGGGATTAGTCTCCAGCAGCTTGCGGGCGGAGGTGGCGAGCGTTTTCAAAACCCCAGGACGGACCTGCGATTGCATACTGTCTTCGCGTTCGTTGCGTGATCGCTTGAATCGCCGACTCGCCACAATTTCAGTGTCGATTGCTTGCTCTTCCTCGGGTGAAACGAAAACGGTGTTGCATCTGGGGTACTGTAAATTCGCATTGCCATCGACGACCACCGCACTGTCTATCTTGCGCGGCTTTTCTCCAGATTGAGATGCCTGTTTAGCGTGCCACTCGGCGGCAGCATCAATCAGTTTGGCATTAGAGGTCATCGTCAAGATACCGCTGGGCTGTCCCTCTTGAGTTCGCGCCAACTTGTTGGTGACATCGCGGTTAATGACCACTCGGGGACTGACGTAAAGAAAACAGTAACCGTCCTCCTGCTGTGATAAGAACTCAGTAACAGCGGTGGTTTTGCCGATTCCTGGATTGCCCTCAAGGGCGATGACATTTAGCCGACCTGGCTGGGCAGCATTGAGGCCAGCAACAACGGCAGCAGCATGGGCATCTCGGAGGAAAACCTGGCCATCGACAACCTTTCTCTGCTGAAGGGCAGAGCGGAGATGGGATTCGGGATGGTCGCCGAAAAAGTTAGTCAATTCAGAGGTAGGCTGCAGCGAGACGATCGCCGCTTCTACCGCCAGGGGCTGCATCGGCGTGAAAAAATCTTTCACCTCCTCGGTCAAGTTGAAGTGGAGGGCACCTCTGGGATCAGGGCTCTGAGCAATCTGCTGGGCCTGTTGCTTGAATTCAGTCGGTAAAGAACGAATCAGCTTGTTGAACACCAGCTGAATTTCTTGCCTGAAATCATCCGGCGAGTCATCGGCGAGTTGTCGCGACTTGCGATAAGCATTGCCAAGATTAGCCATGAGACGCGCCCCTGGATCGGGCTCAGGCTGGCATCCGGCAAAATGAGCGGCCAAACTTTCTAGCCCATTAGAGGTAACAGCGATCGCCCTAGTGTCGCAACCGTTGGGCAACCGTTCTTGGTTCGTCAACAAGTGAACGAGGCGTTCAGTGTAGGATGCCGCTTGGCAAAGTTTGTAGAGCGGTTTGTCAATGCCGCTAAACGCCACCAAGTGATCAGAGAGCTGATTGCTAAGGGTTAAAGTCTGGCCTTCGACTTCGGCGCAGACCCGTGCAAATACGCCACGGGAGTCCAGATATCGGGCATAGCGATTGATTTCCTGACAGTGAGGCTCTTCAGTTTTGAAGTCAGCGAGCTTTGGAGGCGCGTTGTAAGAAAACTCCAGACACAGCAGAAAATCGTCGGGGCGCTTACTTTTGCGCCGCCTCTTGCCGGATTTGAGCCAGAGTAGAAAGTCGGCTTTGCCGGGATACCCTTTTTGCACCAGAGCCAAATCAGGAGGCCCGGTTAACTGGAAGGCTTTTTGGAACGCGATCGCGCTTTGTTCTTGCTCTTCTTCAAAGTGGGTTTCAACTCCTGGCAGCGTGAGCGGGCACCAGATCGCCTCTATCCAGGGCTCTTTGGGCGCATTGTGCTTCAGGCATTCCCGCATCGTGCTCCAACCCAAACCATAGCCAAATACCAGCAAATGACGAATCCCTGACTCGATCCATTCTTTGGCATTGGGGTCAGTGACTGCCAGAGATTTCAGCACCCCTTGGGTGATGTCAGAGACTTTGTGATCTGCCCAAGGGATTAGGGCGGCATGGGACGGAGCCAGTAGCTGCTGATAAATGAGGTGGGCGATCACCCCGCGTTGTACCGCGATTTCAAAGACCCGTCCCCAAGTGGACGCCTGTTGTAAAAAATCATTTTCCATGGGGCTGCCTCCGGTGGAGCACTTGGGCAACGTGGGTGAGAACGGCTGGATAGCTCAGGTGTACCCGCCCTTTACGTCGGGAATGCAAAACCTCAACCTCACCGGCAGCTTCTTTAGTCGCTGGGGAAATCCAAC
>CAZLYS010000296.1:5665-6038 GCA_964563415.1 uncultured Halomicronema sp. | reverse complement strand
ATTGGCGTGATGCCCCAGGAAAATTTGCTGTATCGCACCCTCACCTGCGAGGAAAATCTGCAGTTTTTTGCCAAAGTCTACGGCCTACCACGACGACGGCGATCGCTACGGGTTCAAGATTGTTTGGCCGCTGTGAATCTGACAGACCGCGCCCGGACCCCGGTCGAAAAGCTCAGTGGCGGCATGCAGCGACGACTCAGCTTGGCGGTGGCGATCGTCCATTCTCCCAAGTTGCTGATTCTCGATGAACCGACGACTGGCTTGGATATTGAAGCGCGGCACGAAGTCTGGAATCTGATTCGTCTGCTCAGTCGAGAACAAGGCATGACGATTTTACTCACTACACATTTGTTAGACGAGGCAGAACGGCTCT
>CAZLYS010000296.1:0-5655 GCA_964563415.1 uncultured Halomicronema sp. | reverse complement strand
AGAGCATTGGCATCATTAAAGCTGGGCAGTTGTTGACCGAGGGCACCCTGACCGAGTTGCGACAGCGGATTCCTGCCTGTGAAATCATGACGATGGAAACTAAGGAACCCGAAAGCGCGATCGCGCGTGCTCAAGAACTGGGTTTTACCCCCCGACGTTACGGCACTGATTTGGCCTTTTGGGTTCCCGAAGAATTAGAACTGCACGAGCTACTCGCGCGATTTGAAGGGGTGTCCCTCGATGCGATTTCAAGAAGCCCGGTGAAACTAGAACACATCTATCTTGAAGTGACTCAAGGCAGTGAACCATTAGAGTGCATGGTAGTCACTGATTGAGGGCTGAGTTCAGCCGATAATTTGGTTGTAAAAGGGAATTAGTTATCCAGATTGGGGGCATTGGATTGGCTCGATGCACGGGACGGTGCATGCTCGTAGCGATAGGTGTGCGCTTTAGCGACTGGTCTCTTGAGCTGAGATATCTCAGCGTCTTTAAGGAAAATTGATTTGACGATATGAGTGAGGAGATCGTGCAAGGGGAGACGATTGCAGCCATCGCGACGGCGATCGTGCCACAGCAGGGCAGTGTCGGTATTGTGCGGCTGTCGGGGGCCGAGGCTAGAGCGATCGCTCAGGCACTATTCCACTCTCCAGGTCAACAATCGTGGGAAAGTCACCGCATTTTGTATGGCTACGTCCGTGATCCTCAGACTCAGCAGACTGTAGATGAGGCCCTGATGTTGTTAATGTGGTCGCCTCGATCCTATACCCGCGAAGATGTCGTCGAATTTCACTGTCATGGGGGCATCATGGCGGTGCAGCAGGTGCTGCAACTCTGTTTGGCACAAGGAGCACGACTGGCTGAACCAGGGGAATTCACCCTGCGAGCTTTTCTTAATGGAAGACTAGATTTAACCCAGGCCGAGAGCGTGGCTGATTTAGTAGGGGCGCAATCACCCCAGGCTGCACAAACGGCATTGGCGGGCGTCCAGGGCAAACTCACTGGCCCCATTCGAGAATTGCGATCTGCCTGCCTAGACATTTTGGCCGAAGTAGAGGCCCGGATTGACTTTGAAGATGACTTGCCGCTACTGGATGAAGCTGCTGTCACGGAACAACTGACCCACGTATGGCAGTCAATAAAGACAATGTTGGCGACTGCTCATCAGGGCGAACTACTGCGGTCGGGGTTAAAGGTCGCGATCGTCGGGCGACCCAATGTCGGTAAATCAAGCTTGCTCAACGCTTGGAGTCGCAGCGATCGCGCGATCGTGACAGACTTACCGGGTACCACGCGGGATGTCGTTGAATCACAACTTGTAGTGGGGGGAATTCCCATTCGTGTCCTCGACACTGCTGGCATTCGGGAAGCTAGCGATCAAGTTGAAAAAATGGGCATTGAGCGATCGCGATCGGCAGCTCAATCTGCTGATTTGGTCATCTTTACTATTGATGCACAGCAGGGTTGGACGGCGGCAGACGAGGAACTGTATCAGCTCATTTATCATCGACCACTCATTCTAGTAATTAATAAAACTGATTTACTGGAGGCTGGGAGTTCCTTGAGTATTCCAGAAGTGGAGCTGCCCCCGGTTTACACCGCCGCTGCTCTCAACCGAGGAATTGAAGACCTTGAAAATACAATTTTGCAAGCTGTACAGAGCGATCTCCTGCAGGCCAGTGATATCGAAATCACCATTAATCAGCGGCAATCAGCAGCACTAACCCGTGCCTGTGTCGCTTTAGAACAAGTCCAAATGACTATCACGAACCGGTTGCCACTCGACTTTTGGACGATTGACCTCCGCACCGCAGTCCATGCCCTGGGAGAAGTAACGGGTGAAGAGATCACTGAATCCATGCTCGACGAAATCTTCAGCCGCTTTTGTATCGGTAAATAAAGGTGCTTTTACTAAGCTCAATTACCTATGCTTGAATAACCTTCTGGATATTTCAAGATGAAAGAATCGTATAGAATGGAGGAATTCTACTGAATAAATATGATTGATATCAATGAATGCTGCAGCGCTTCAGTCGTGTCAGAAGTACTGCGAAAAGCAGAGAAAATCTAGGAAAAAAAGCACCTATGCCCCCCAACAAGTCTTCATAAAACAGATAAGAGTTGTGCTAGATAGGATACATTTTCTGCCCGCAGTTGATTTTAAGTAGTTAACCGTCAGTTTTAATGGCTTCTCGTTTTTATCAACTTCTCAATCGATTGCCGCTCCGCACAGTAATCACGATTCCATTTGTTATTCAAGTCGTTGTAGTGGTTGGTGTGGTTGGGTATCTATCTTTTCGCAATGGCCAACTGACCGTCAACACCTTAGCCTCACAACTACGAACAGAATTGACGGCTCGAATCTTGCAACAAATAGAAGCAACTATTGAGCGTCCTTACATAATCAATCAAATTAATGCCAATGCATTTTTTCGGGGAGATATTGATGTCCTGGCAGAGCAGGGAGAACATCAGTTTTGGCAGCAAGCGCAAGTCTTTCCGTCAACGAATCTTATTTACTGTGCAACTGAAGAGGATGGGGCTTTCCTCGGCGTTGGGCGTTCTCAAGGGGGAACAGGGGATAGCTTACAAACCTATGTCGCCAACGTTCAGACAGGTCGTCATATGTACTATTACGCCATGGATGCTACTGGACAGCGTTCCTTTTTGCGCAGTAAGAGTACTGAGATTTTTGACCCTCGTATACGCCCTTGGTATGAGACAACTAAACAAAAAGGCGGTCCTACTTGGAGTCAAGTTTATCTAGATTTCCAAACTCTTCTGCCCACGATTACTGCCAATACCCCTATTTATGACAATCAGTCAGGAGATTTGCTGGGCATCTGTGCCACAGACATTATCCTTTCAGAAGAGTTGAACAACTTCTTGCAAAATCTGAGAATTAGCAAATCTGGGATTGCCTTTATACTAGAACCCTCTGGCTCTTTGATTGCCAGCTCAACCCCAGAACCCATAACAACTGGGAAAGATAAAGATATTAAACTCTTGGCTGCCAGTGATAGCCAAGATGAATTAATTCAGCGAACTACTCGATATCTAAATGAAATTCATGAATCTTTAGATGCGGTTAAATCAGCTCAGCTCAATGCCGACTTGAATGGCCATCATCACTATATTGAAACAGTCCGCTTTAATGATCGCTATGGACTAGACTGGATTGTTGTTTTGGTCGTGCCTGAGTCAGACTTTATGGCTCAGATTTATCAGAACACAAGAGTGACGATTATTCTTTGTTGTTTAGCTTTTTTAGTTACGATTTTGATTGGTTTATGTATTACCCAATGGCTGTCTTGGCCTCTGAGACGACTGAGCGAAGTCGCTGAGGAAATCAGTCAAGGCGAGTGGAAAACGCCGATCGACTTAAGCCGTACTGATGTGATTGGTGATCTGTCAAGGTCGTTTGCCAACATGACTCAGCAGTTACAAGGAGCCTTTAAAGACTTGGAAAATCGCATCGATGAACGCACATTTGATCTAGTAAAAGCAAACCAAGAATTGCAATTAATTTCCTACGTAGATGGCCTGACTCAAGTTGCCAATCGCCGTTACTTCGATCGCTATTTAGAGCAGGAATGGCAACGCTTAACGAGGGAAAGAAAACCAATTTCTATTGTGCTGTGTGATGTCGATTTCTTTAAAAAATATAACGACTACTATGGACATCAAGCTGGCGATCGCTGTCTGCAACGCATTGCCTATCTGTTGTCAAAAGCGGTGCAAAGACCGGCTGATTTGGTAGCGCGTTATGGGGGTGAAGAATTTGTCCTTTTACTTTCTGATACTGACACCTCTGGAGCCATCTTGATCGCCCAAGGAGTGCTTGAAACCTTGAGAGAGATGCGCATTCCCCATGTCACTTCCGGAAAGCAACAAATTTCTGTCAGTTTGGGCATTGGAACCATCATTCCGAGTTCTCAAATGACACCTGAATCGTTACTTGCAGCTACGGACTTAGCTTTGTATGCGGCTAAAGCAAAGGGGCGCGATCGCTATGAAGTCGCGGATGATCCCTTGACGCAACGCCTCAACCCCTAGCTAGCCGCCAATTTGGGACATGGTGCGACTGTAAGCACCCGTCGTGCCCGACTCACGCATTTTGAAGTTGATTTCCGGTTTGGCATAGACCAGTTCGGCGACTTGAGCCCGCATCTTGGCCATGGGCACACCGCTCCGCAACTGTGCTCGCAGGTTAATTTGGCCCGTCTCATTCAGCAGACAGGGGCGCAACCAGCCATCGGCTGAAAGGCGCATGCGATTACAGCGATCGCAAAAACACTCTGACATTTGACTAATAAAGCCCAGTGTTCCCAGAGCTCCGGGAATCTGAAAGACATCTGCTGGGCCGTTACCGTGCACGCTGCCGGTAGTCAGCCCCCAGCGATCGCGAATCTGTTGACGCAGCGTTTCAGAAGGAATCCAACCGCGATCGTCAAACAAATCGCCGTTACCGATCGGCATGAACTCGATAAACCGAACATGCCATTCGCGATCGCGGGTTAACGCAGCCAAGTCCAGAATCTCGCCATCATTGACCCCCGGAATCACAACGACATTAAGTTTGAGGGGGGCAAAGCCAATTTGATGGGCAATCTGCAGACCTTCCCAAACGTCATACCAGCGAGATTTGCCTCGGCCTCCGACGATCGCTTGAAAGGTTTCTGGGTCTAGAGAATCCAAACTGATATTGAGGCGTCGCAACCCCGCTTGCCAGAGGGCAGTCGCTTTTTTCGCCAATAAAAAGGCATTGGTCGTCATCGCCAGATCTTGGGTTTCCGGCAGACTGGCAATATCTTCAACAATTTCGACGACATCAGGCCGCAACAATGGCTCCCCCCCGGTCAGGCGAAAGCGGGTAAACCCGACGGGGATAAACACCTGTTGGATGAGCGATCGCAGCTCTGCCCGAGTCAGCCAATCTTGCTGCAGCGCATAGGTCAGGTCGGCACCTTCTGGCATGCAATACTGGCACTGAAAGTTGCAGCGGTCAATCAGGCTGATGCGGAGATAGTCGATAGCGTTCATAAACAGGCAATCCGACAGACAATACACTTGATTCACTATTGCGCTCAGAGCGCGATTGCTCTTTACTTTAGCAACATTTTTATTGTCAAAGTATGCTGTCCGATACGAATCCAATGCCCGCTCCCAGAGCTGGGTTCACTTTGCCTGTATTTGCCTGTGCTAGCGCGATCGCCGCGCTGCAAAAACTCTTAGATGTTGAACAGGGGGTCACAGCTGTCAGGGTGTTTTTGGTCAACCCAGAAACCACTGCGACCATTCCAGTTGAACAGGTGGCGGTATTGCCAGACGGCTCTGCCTTGGCCATTACCCGCAGCGACCCGGGCGATAACCTCGATCTGACCCGTCATACGCCGGTTTGGGCAGTGGTCAGTTGGGGGCCTGCAATGCAATCTGAGCGCCTTGATATCACTGGAGGAGACGGACTTGGGCGGCTGGTCAATCAAGACAACCAGCCAGCGATCTATGCCTATGCCAAAGCAGTCCTAAAGGCCAACTTGGAACCGCTGTTACCGCCTGACAAAAACTTGCGGGTCACGATCGTGTTGCCAGAGGGGCGATCGCTGGCGTCACGCACTTCTAACGCGGCATTTGGTGTTGTGGATGGACTGTCGCTGC
>CAZLYS010000295.1:0-6041 GCA_964563415.1 uncultured Halomicronema sp. | reverse complement strand
AATTTCGTGGCCGCCTTGAGACTGCATCTTGATGGCTCCCTGACTGTCGCTAAAGCTGAGTCGGTGGCCGTTTTGCGTCTCAATGGTAATGGTCCCGGTGCTGTCGTTGAGAGACACTTGCGCACCGCCAGCGGTTTCGAGAGAAATGCCCGCCTGACTTGCGTTTTGATCTTCTTCCACAAACTGGAGCTGATGGCCGGTGCGGGTGCGCAGGGTGCGGAGGCGCACTTTGCCCCGATTGACGGCATCTTCCACGGTATCTGGCGGGGCGTCTTCACCGTTCCAGACATTGCCAATCACGTAGGGTCGGTGGATATCGCCATGTTCAAACCCGACAAGCACTTCGTCTTCAATTTCAGGGAGGCATTGGAAGCCGCGATCGCTACCGGCCCCGATCGCCACGACCCGCGCCCAGTTGCTCTCATGGCCGCTACCGTCGGCTTGGGGTGACAATGTGGGAAAGCGCACCCGCACTCGCCCCATATCTTCAGGATCTTGGTTATTGGTCACAATGCCCACGAGAAAGGTCTGCCCCGGTCGCAGTCGGGGCTGAATCATCAGGTCACCCAGCAAATTGCCGCCGCGTAAGCCCCGCACCGCAAACTCTGTGGTGTAGCGGCGATTGTAGTAAAGGTGACGGGTTTCAGTGATGTAGTATTCGCCGTCGTATTGACCCATATCTTCTAGGGTCACGACCCGCCCGGCTCGAATGTCAGGGTTACCTTCAGCCTGGGCATCCGCCACCGTAAATTCTCCCCCGAGTTCGTCAAAGAGAGCTTGGGCGATCGCGTCCGCTTCCTTCGCACTTTCGACGGGTTTATCGACCACGTAGGCTTTGGGCGGGTCGCTGGCGAGGCCAAAATCTGCGGGGATGGTTGACCCTTTGCCATATTCGGTCTCTGTCAGGGTCGTTTCAGATTGGGCGGTAGAGACGATCGCTTGCTTGCCCACGTAATCCCAAGCGCGTACTTCTACCCCACTGACCTGTTCGGCAGTTGTCACCCGCACTTGAAAGCTGCCAAAATCTTGCAGCCATTGCAGAGAGAGCTGGTCATCTGCTGTGGGCCGCCGAAAATAGAGCTGACCATCGCGGACGAAAAGCTCAAACCCCAGCCGGGCCGCTCGATACCGCAAAAACTCCATGTTGGTCTGATTTTCTTGGAATACGTAAGCCCGAGGGTCGCCGCTGTCATCTAACTGGCCAATTTCGAGCCCGACTTGGGCGGCAATCTCGGCGACGATATCGCTATCTGTGTAGTCCTGAAAAGACCGGTTGTGGCGGCCTCGGTGCAGGCGATGAGAGGTGTCGTAACCGCGCACAATAATGGGAGCCTGAGACTCGGCACTAAAGCGACTCTCAACTCCGGTAATCTCTCCCTGAATTAGGTAGCTCATCGTAGGTTCGCTGAACTCTTGGTCAGTTGTGGTGCTCGCCTGAAACCCAATTCGAATGGTCTGACCGAGGGTGAAATAGTCGTCGTGACGCCAAGGCGACTCGTCGGAATAATAGGGGTTTTCGATCACGATGGTGAAGGCAGCAGGCAAGTGCAAACTCTCTTCAACGGTCAGTTGCTGAATGTCATTCATCAACTCATCAGGGGCGGTCTCACCCCCAATTTCTAAATAAGGAACTGGAATATAAGTTGCCGTTGCCACAATTCAAACCAAGTTAGAGGTGATTTACAAGCTTCATGAAAGTCAGTCAAATCAAGGCTTCAAACCTATAGCCCTGTCAAGTACATCGCGTTTGCTGGAGGGGAATAGGGAACAGGAAATAGGGACTTTTAATGACGGTTTCTTAGCTATACCAAGTTTGGCGCTCGGCATATTCTTCACAAGCTGCAGCAGAATCACTTTCCAGCGCTTCGGCTTCTTGCATGAGTGAGTCGTAGGCGTCTTTCGCAGAATCAATGACCTCAACTTTGAAGCTAGAAACTCGGTCATTAAAGCCGTAGTCTCTTAAATTATCGACGTAGATTTCACCGGTAAAGGTCTGAGTTGATCCTGAAAATCCAGAGTGTTGATACAGCGTGAGTTTGTATCCAGCAGGCACGAATAAAGAGGTCACGTTATCATTGCCAACATCACCTAAATCCCCCCGATCATAATCGCCTTCTCCGACTGAGATTGAGTCCCCTTCTTTATTCGAGTGTTTATAAAGGGAAACTTGGCCCTCAGGGTCATAATTTTGCAAGGCTTCCTCTTTCTTATCTTCTGCAGCTTCGGTACCGGAATCACATAAGGTTTTGAGTTCATCGAGATAGTATTCATTCGCTTCACTCACGGAAATCGCTTCAGGGGGTTGGGTGCGAGTGTCGCGATCGCCAAACAAATCAGCGTCGTAAGTTCGTGCTTCTGATGACAGAAAAGAATCATCGACTTCTTTGAGAGAGAGGTTGACCTCCGCCCGCACCGGCGTGCCATCGGCTAAAAACATTGTCAATTTATAGTCCAGCTTTTCCACAAAGCAGGTGATGTAATCTTTGTCTCCCCAAATGAATTTATAAATGGGGGGGCGGGGCAGATAAGAATCCCCGGTAGAATAGCCCTGAAACTGCACCGATTGACGAAGTGAATCAATGTAAACAGCCATGATATCTTCACCTGATTCATAGGTGTCGAACATGATCTTTTTGAGGCGTACGGTGCGAGCTTTTGGATATTCGAAACTCACCTTTGGACGACCACTTTCCGTGCGAGCAGATTCCGATTCCCCGACTTGTACTGCCTCTTTAAACTGTACTTTGTCAGGGTTAAACATGAACTGAAAGTCCAGTTCATTGCTATCTGGACAGAACAAGCGGGCTTTTTCTAGAACGGTCATTTACCTCGCCTCCCTTGCTGATTTACCATGGCAATCTCCCGGCGTAATCGCCCCCTTGGCGCTCGCGATCGCGACTCATTCTTTGTCTGACCAAGGTGTAAATTTCCTGGGAGAGAATTTCTAACTCGTGAGTCGCTTCTTCTTGGGTCAAATATTCGCCTTCGGGAAATTCGACATCGGCTTCTAATATCGTTTCGGCCAGGGCTTCTAAAAACTCATCATCGGGATCTTCTAACCGCAATGCCAACGCCTCTAAAATCACTAAATCCGCTTCCTTAAGGCTTTCTGCCAGTTCAGTTTGAAAATCCTCATCTTCCTCGGCTAGGGCTTCTTCCAGCGCTTCAAAAAACTGTTCATCGGTGACTTCCGTGAGTTCTGTCGAGTCTGACTGCAGTTCTTGGGTCGCTTCGCTAAAGTCGTCGTCGTTATCCACCCGTTCGGTCACGGTACTCGCAAAAAATTCGTTGAAGTCAGTCTCAAATCCAGCGGCCTTAGCCAAAAAGCTTTCCACCAGCAGTTGGCTTTCTTCATCACCATCGGGCAAGGCACCCTGCAAGCTATTCCGCAATTGCTCTTGCCATTCATCCGACGAAAGGGTGGTGGCGTCTTCGGCCATGTCACTTTCGGTATCGGCATCGCCTTCCGTCATAGCCTCCCGTTGGACCGTCACCGCCTTTTGAGGCTGTGGAGCGCTGTCAGTGTCTTCGCCCATGAGTTGCGCAATAGATGACCACTGTTGAGGAACGGCGGCGACGGGTTGAATGGGGCGATCGCCCTCAACGCGATCGGTCGCAGCTCGCTGCACAGGGTGCACCTGATCCGCCTGGAGCACTGGTCGCTGAGTTGGATCGGTGGCCGCAGCGATGGGAGTGTCAGCAGTATCAGGTTTGATTGAGTGCGCCTGGATAGACGGCTGCGACGGTGGTTGCGGAGCTGTTTCAACCGAAGGCTGAGGGGAGTCAGTGGCTTCCCCTCGGGTTTGTACAGATAAAGGCGACGTGTCTGCCACTGAGGGAGCTGAAGTGGTGGCAGGTGTTGGCGCAGCCTGTCCAGAGGGCGATCGCTGCAGTGCCACAGTGGCGGCTTGATCACTTGAGCTAGATTGTGGCGTTCTCTGCTGCGACTCGGTTTGACGTTGTAAGTCGGGGGAAGAAGCGGGCGACGATGGCTGCGGGGCGCTCTGGGGCTGAACGATACCATCGGACGAGTGGGTGGCATCCGTTGAGGGTGGCGTCACCGATGATGATCGCTGTAGGGAAACAGACTCAGTGGTCGCCCCAGTTGTGAGTGAAGAGGATACATCCTGGCCCACTGAGGCTCTTGACTGTACTGCAGTGGACTCTGCGGGCGGCGAAGTTGCGGGCATCGCCGATGTTGCCACGGTTGGCGGAGAGGATGGTGTGGCTTGGCGCTGGATGAGCGAATCTGCCGCCGAGATGGGGGCCGGCGTTGGTGCAGCCTGTTCGGAGGACGATCGCTGGATAGCTGCCGCACCCTGATCGGGTAATGGGTGACTGGAAGCGGCGGCGGGCGCTGTTGTAGCAACCTCTGACTGCCGTTGTACCGGTCTCGGAGACTGATCAGTGGTTTCTCCTGATGGAGCGGTTTGCGGTTGCAGTTGGGGTGCTTGACTACTGGATGACTCAGCCGATGGGTCAGAAGGCTGTGCTAAGCGGGGCTGGATAGTCGGCGCGTGTGGGTTTACTGCCCCCGATGAAGCCGATGGTTTCTCAGGGACGATCGCAGCTTGAGACTGAAGCGCGATATCTGCAGATGGAGTAGCAGGCGTGGAGGTTCCGTGATCGCTCGCAGGCTGAATGCTGGGCACTGACACGTTACTGTCAGCTTGGGGTTGAATTGCTGTCTCTAGATTTTGAGCGGCAGGGGTGGATGTCGCTTGGTGGGAGATAGAGGGCTCAGCGTCTGCCTGCACGTTTAAAGCATGATCCGCTGGCTCAGGCGTAGTGTCAGGAGTGCTTGCTTGACGCTGAATAGTAGAGAGATCGACAGCCTGCCCCGAACCTGTGGGCGCGATCGCTGGCTGAATATTGGGAGCCACACCATCACCGGATCCATCACCGCTGACGGACTGCGCCTGGACGGGAATATCGGTGCTCGTTAAAGAGGACGTTGCGTTGGGCGATCGCTGCAAAGGCACAGATGTCTGAGCAGAGGGGGCTTGCTGTGAGGGTTGGGCGATCGCATCGTTCCCAGCATCGGCTTGCTGCTGTAGGGAGAGAGATTTTTCACTGGTATGTGAAACTGCGGTTGGCGATAAACCATGCGCCTGGGGAGTCGGGGTAGAAGTGGTCGCTTGGGGTTGTACGGGAAGCTGGCCCTGAGGGGTAGACAGTCTGTTAGCAGAGGCCTCTAGCGATGGCTGCATCACCGTTGACACAGCGGCTGACTCCGCCTCGGATGGAGACAGTTGTACAGCTTGAGGGGCCATAGCTGACTGGGATGGCTGTGGAAGATTCACGGCTTCAGAGGTTTGCGGGGATGTCGGCGTTTGAGACTGCAGAGGGAGCGGAGCAGCATCCGCAGACGGTGGGGAATTAGCTAACTGGGAGGTTGGGGAGGCCGATCGAGAGGGCGATCGCTGAATATTAGGCATTGCATCGACCGCAGTTCCCTCAGTTGGAGCGGCCTTCTGGGGAGCATCAGGCGCAGACTGGGGCTGGATCGTTGTAGCCCCGTCGCTAGCAGACGTCCTAGGGGTAGGATCCGGCGGTGGCGTAGCCGGTCCAGCAGACGATCGCTGCACTAGGGATGAGGTAGACGAGTTTTCCGGCGTCGGGGCGTCGGGTGTGGGCGGCGGCGTTGCGGTTTGCTGTTGCACAGGTACGTTTGGTGCATGTGCAACAGCCTCACTGTTGGCCTCAGCCACTGGGTTGACCTCAGCTGCTGGCCCGCTCTGTTGCTGAATTGGGAGGGCAGCTGGTGCAGTCGATCTGGCTGATGAGTTTATTGGGGTCGCGTCTGCTTGCACCGTTGGCGCTGACGATGCCGTATGAAGGGGTTGGCTGACAGCTGGGGCAACACTGGAGGAATCGGTCTGGGGCTGTAGGGGAACACTGTTCTCCATCGCTGCCGCAGATGTCTCTGCAGTTGCTACGCGTTGAATGGGCGATACGCCCGCTTCTGCCGCCGCTCCTGGGGAGGGCGGTTGGGTAGGGGATGGTGCGATCTCCGCTCGTTGAATGGAGGGCGGTTGGGA
>CAZLYS010000294.1:0-6046 GCA_964563415.1 uncultured Halomicronema sp. | reverse complement strand
ACTTACCCGCTTCCCCGTCCCCAAAGAAGAAGACCATCAAGATACCCGCTATTTTCCGGGATTAGTGAGAGCAGCTGACCTAATTGGACAACTCAGCGATCCTCGATACCTCAAGAAAATTGGCGCTCTCTTTTATGAATTTGAAGAAACTGGGCAAAACAAGTATCTAAACTACCGCCACCCTGATGATCTCAAGCACAACTATCCCAAGTTTTACTGGAATGTTGTGCATCCTTACATTCAGGACGGCTTACGGTACTTATCTTTGACCCAAGAAGGCAAACAAATCATTGCCAACCTATACTCAAATGTGTTTATGGTTGAAAACGAAAAAAGCGTTGTTCCAACCTAATTCACCCTTGAGACTGGTATGACCTGGTGGCAAAAGCTTCGGAAGAATTCTCTGGCACAGATGGGAGCCCTCATCCTGCTGGTGTTTTACTTGATCGTCTTTTTGGCAGAATTCACCGCCCCTTATGATCCTTACTTTTCTGAGCCGAGTGCCTCTCTGCTGCCGCCAACAGCCGTCTACTGGCGCCATCAAACCACTGGAGAGTTCCTGGGTCCACATGTTTACCCCACCACTCAGGGTCCCGTTTCGATCGAAACAGGAGAGCGTGAGGTGTTTGTTGATTTTGAGCAACCCAGTCCGATTCGCTTATTTGTTAAAGGGGACGAATACCGCTGGCTGCGATTAGAATTGCCCCTACCCACAAAGTTCTCTCTATTAGAACCCGACTTTGAAGAGATCGAACTTTTGCCAGGTATCCAAGGCAATATTCATTTATTCGGTACCCTCGGTCCGGGTCGCTGGAATATTTTGGGCACCGACGAGCAAGCTCGCGATCAACTGAGTCGCCTGATTTATGGTGGGCGTATTAGTTTGAGTATTGGCCTAATCGGTATTGCGTTGTCCTTCCCCTTAGGAATGCTGGTGGGTGGTTTGGCGGGCTATTTTGGGGGCTGGATTGATGCCGTTCTGATGCGCTTGGTAGAAGTCATCATGACTATTCCCGCCATCTTCTTATTGGTGGCGTTAGCAGCGGTGTTACCAGCAACGCTCTCTAGTACTCAACGCTTTTTGCTCATTATCCTCATCACCTCATTTGTGCGCTGGACCAGCCTGGCACGGGTCGTCAGAGGACAAGTGCTAGCGTTGAAATCACAAACCTTTGTGACGGCGTCTCAAGCGATGGGTGGTCAATCGTTTTATATTATCGTGCGCCATATTTTGCCTCAGACGGCGACTTACGTGATCATCTCGGCGACGCTGGCAATTCCGAGTTTCATCGTGGCAGAGGCGGTGTTGAGTCTGATTGGTCTAGGCATTCAACAGCCAGATCCTTCTTGGGGCAACATGTTGTCTCTAGCGAGTAATGCCTCGATTTTAGTGCTCAATCCCTGGCTAATCTGGCCACCCGCTTTTCTGATTGTTTTAACCGTATTGTCATTCAATTTACTCGGTGATGGCTTGCGGGATGCTTTAGATCCTCGGAGTCTGCAGTCCTATGATTAAGCCGTTAAAGACTTTGCTTATCACGGCAATGTTGCTGATCGGTTTGACTGGGTGCGGGCAGCTAAAGGCAGCAATTCCCCATCATGTTGTAACGGCAGCAGTAGCCCATCAGGCTCAGCAAGAACAAGTTGACCTCTGGCGACAGTTATCGGCAGACGAGGCTTCACTGCCGCAGCTATCGGTCAACCGAGTTAAGGTGCGACAAGTGCGGCGGGTACAAGTCGCTCGCGAATTGGCTTACGAAGTCACCGGGACCTATCAATACAAGTTGCGTTACCCTCAGCGATCGCCGCTGCAAAAATCACAGATTCCCTTTTCTCTAATCTTGCATGAGTCTGCTGACGGCGACTCCTGGCAACTGCTAGAAGTTGAAGGATCAATTGATTCACCCCAAGCTTGGCATTGGCAATCATTAGTCGATCAGCAGATTTAGCATTCAATGTCGCAGTAACAAAATTCAATACTGCGGTAACCAACGCTGGCAAGCGAAATCCAACCCAAGGAAAGTAAGCATTCCAGGCAATTTGCTAAGCCTGTTTTTGAGTCACGCATCGTAACATTTCAGGCATTTCTATATCGCTGAAAAATAAAGAGAACTGGGGCGTCTTTTAGGTTTCTGCCATGCTGCAGCCATGATGGTCGCTAATATTGTCCTTTATGACTGTACTTACCCTGGGCTTCCCTTAAAGAATATGGAACACCAAACTCAGTGCAAAGAAATCCGCTGCCCAATTCAGTTTGTGCTGGAAATTGTGGGCAGTAAATGGGCGATTCTCATTTTGCGAGAACTCTTTTCAGGCAGCCGCCGCACCCACGAATTCCTGGAAGCCTTGCCAGGCATTAGCACCAAGACCCTAACAGCACGTCTCAGAGAACTTGAGAGTTATGGTCTCGTTGACCGCAAGGTGTTCCCTGAAGTCCCGCCTCGAGTGGAATATTCCCTAACTGAAAAGGGGTTGGAGATTCAGCCAGTGATGATGTCTCTCAAGCAGTTGGGAGAGCAATGGCTGGAACAGGAGTCTTGTAACTGCTCAATGGACCCAAATATGTTGGTAGGTTCTGAGTCTCTTTCCGTTTAGCTTGGCAAATGATGGCAGCTTGGAGAACTCTCCAGCTGCCAGTGTTTTTGAATTGAAAGCACTAGCCCTCTACCAAGGCCCTTATCCTCCATTCTGTCGCTCTCGCAACACAATAGAACCCTGACGTTCTTGGAAAGTAGCCAGGACGTCTATCTTATTTCTCGGGAACAAGGTGAGGAGATCTCTCTGGCGTACATTTTGCAGGCATCAAGTACACTAGAGACCAGTAAAGGATGCCTGCTATCCATAAGGAGGCGATTAGATATATGGGATCTTCTTTTGTCGGAATGTTTGCTCAGGCGTTTGCAACATTCTTGAACATCTATTTTGTACTGCTGATTATTCGCATTTTGCTGAGTTGGTTTCCCAACGTTGATTGGATGAGCCAACCCTTTGCGACCTTAAGCCAGCTGACTGATCCTTACCTCAATCTTTTCCGTTCGATTATTCCCCCATTGGGCGGCATTGATTTGTCACCGATTTTAGGCTTTCTGGTGCTCCAGATAGTCTCTCAAGGGGTCAGTCAAGTCGCTGCTACCATGGCTTACTCTGCCTTTTAAGGCCTTTCACTAAACCTGAGAACGGTTGTGTTTAGCTTTGTGATAACTGGCCAGGTCAATTCATCTGGCCGGTTGTTTTTGTTGTCATTTGTTTGATTGAGTACTGTGACTACCGCGATCGCTGATTCCCCCACTTACGACTGGTCAGCTCTGCTGCAGCAAATTATCGATAAACAATCCTTGGCGACCCCCCAGGCTGAAGCCTTAATGCGAGGTTGGCTGCAGGAAGAAATTCCTCCCACGTTATCCGGGGCCTTTTTGGCGGCGATTCAAGCCAAAGGCGTTTCGGCTGATGAACTGGCAGGGATGGCACGGGTATTGCAGGCACAATCGTTGGGCGGCGAGTCCGCAGATGCCGATTTACCAACCCCACGCATCGATACCTGTGGCACCGGCGGCGATGGGTCCCACACATTCAACATCTCCACTACCGTAGCGTTTGTGGCGGCAACAGCGGGGGTAGCGGTCGCCAAACATGGAAATCGTTCTGCTTCTAGTAAAGTTGGGTCTGCAGATGTCTTAGAGGCCCTCGGCATTGATCTGAATGCCCCTCCAGAAAAGGCAAAAGCGGCTCTCAAAGAAGTTGGCATTACGTTTCTATTTGCTCGGGGTTGGCACCCCGCGATGAAGGCTGTGGCCCCCCTTCGCAGCACTTTGAAAGTGCGCACGGTATTCAACTTGCTGGGTCCCTTAGTGAATCCTCTCCGGACAACGGGACAAGTCATTGGGGTCTTTGACCCGTCAGTGCTTACCCCCATGGCGGAGGCTTTGAACCAGCTTGAGTTACCGCTGGCGATCGTGCTGCATGGCCGCGAGCGCTTAGATGAAGCTGGACTCGGTGATAGTACTGACTTGGCCCTACTAGAAAACAGTATCGTTACTAAAAAGGTGCTGAATCCTCGTGAATTTGGGTTGATTGAGGCCGATAAGTCAGCTCTGCGCGGTGGCGAATTGGAAGAGAATGCCGAAATCATGCGGAATCTGCTGCAGGGCAAAGGCACCCCAGCCCAGCAAGATGTTGTGGCTTTGAATGCGGCGCTGGCATTGAAAGTAGCAGGACTCACCCACGGGAACAGTTTTGAAGCGGAGATTGCCAACGGCATTGAACAGGCGCGATCGCTGCTCCAAAGTGGGGCAGCTTGGGACAAGTTGGAGGCGCTAGTCGCCTTTCTCAAGCATTAGCGTTTTGACAACCTCAAACCTTGCATGGTCAAGTTCTGGGTCATGCTGAGAGCCCCTAGCTGTGAACAGACTCAAGGCGAGGCCAGTCGTACGGCTCAAACTAGCGAGTTTACCTCAGCCTCGGTTTCAAGGGTCGGATCAGCAGCAAGTGTCCCTAAAAATACCAGAATGATGCAGAATGAAGCCTAGTTATTTTGGGGCTGCCGGTCCGCTATGTTGAGTAATGTTTGGCAAACCGTTACCCTCAATCGGCTAGCGCTGTCGCAATGGCGCGAGGTTAGTCGACTGCACACGTTATTAAGTTTTGCCCGTGAGTGGCGGCAAGGCAGTATTTTGTTGAAGTGGGGAGATCGCATCGCTCTCGTCATTGTCGCGATTTTGTTTGCCTTAGCCCCCTATGTGCCGACATCACTGATCGGTGTTTTGCTGATTGCCTGCAGTGCTTTTTGGCTGCTGCTGACACTAACAGATGAGGCTGGTGAAGGGTTAACGCCGATTCACTTAGTCGTGATTGCCTATTGGGGCATTATGGTCCTGGCAACCGCCCTATCTCCGGTGCGAGGGGCAGCGATCGCGGGTTTGATCAAACTAACGCTCAATGTATTGCTGTTCCTTCTAATGGCGCGAGTGCTGCGCCATCCTCGACTAAGAACTGCATTGGTCACGGTGTATTTACTCACGACTTTAGTTGTATCGGTGTTTGGATTACGCCAATGGTTCTTTGGGGCTGAGGCGCTAGCAACCTGGGTCGACCCCACGTCAAACCTAGTCGGCACAACGCGAGTGTATAGCTACTTGGGGAATCCTAATCTGCTGGCCGGTTATCTAATTCCAGCGGTGATGCTGAGTGGCGCAGCCGTCTTTGCTTGGCCCCGGTGGGCTCCCAAGCTGCTGGCCATGTTGGCTTTATTGGTGAATATGGCCTGCTTGGTGCTAACCTTTAGCCGCGGCGGCTGGCTAGGCTTTGTAGGAGCAGGTTTTACGTTACTGGTACTACTTGTACAATTTTGGAGCATTCGCTTCACTGGGTTTTGGCGACGGTGGGCAATTCCCGTATTGCTAGGCGGCTCAGCGGCGTTCTTATGCTTTGCCATTGCCGCTTTAGATCCGTTGCGCGATCGCGTTATGAGTATTTTTGCCGGTCGTAGCGACAGTAGTAACAACTTCCGCATAAACGTGTGGATGGCCGTGATCGACATGATTAAGGCCCGTCCCATTCTTGGTATTGGCCCTGGCAACGATGCTTTTAACCAAGTCTATCCGCTATTCCAGCGCCCTCGATATACTGCACTCAGTGCTTATTCGGTGTTTCTAGAAATTGCGGTAGAAGCGGGCATTGTTGGATTGACTGTTTTCTGCTGGCTCTTAACCGTTACCCTTGGCCAGGGTTGGCGAAACCTACAGCGCTTGCGAGAAATGCAGTCGGTGCAAGCTTACTGGCTAATAGCCGCGATCGCGACCATGGTCGGCATGTTGGTACATGGATTAGTCGACACCATTTGGTTCCGGCCTCAAGTCAGTACCCTTTGGTGGCTGATGTTGGCGATCGTTGCTAGCTACTATCAAAACAACCGCCAACTTTTTGATCGCAACCAGCCACATATCTAACTCACTCCTCAGCCATGTGTGAGGAGTTTCTCTAGTCGTCCTCAGCAGACCAATTTTTCGATTTTACAGCCTCTACAGCCTCAGCTCCCATGGTGTGAGGG
>CAZLYS010000293.1:0-6066 GCA_964563415.1 uncultured Halomicronema sp. | reverse complement strand
GATTGCTGAACCCTAAGCGGGGCGATCGCCAAAGAGAGTTGAGCCTAGTCTGATCATGGTTGAACCGGCCGCGATCGCAGCGGGATAGTCGCCTGACATCCCCATCGAAAGTTCTGATAAGTGCAACCGGTCAAACTGCTGCTGATTGATTTGGTCAAGTAACATTTTGGTGCGCTGAAAGATAGCTTCCACTTCGGCTATAGAGCTTTCTAAAGGGGGGATGGTCATCAACCCAACAATTTTTAAATACTCCAGCTCATTCAATTGCGGCAAAGCTGACCACAATTCTTCTAGCGAAAAGCCAAACTTAGTCGGATCGGGTACCAGCTTGACCTGCAGACAACAATAGGGCGATCGCGAAATTTCAGCAGCGATCTTATTGAGCCGCAACGCAATCTTGAGGCTGTCGACAGAATGAATCCAATCGAAAAGTTCTAGAGCTTTCCGGGCTTTGTTGCTCTGCAAGTGACCAATCAAATGCCAAGTTATCCCTTCTAGATCTATGAGGTCAGCCTGTTTGGCGATCGCCTCTTGCACCATGCTTTCGCCAAAGTCTCGCAGCTTTGCCTGATAAGCCGCCCGGATGGCACTGGCAGGTTGCCGTTTAGAGACCCCAATTAAATGGACTGATGCTGGTAGGTCATTCGTAATGGCAGTAATGCGATCAGCAATGGTGTTGGTTGACGGAGAGGCAGTCATTGAAAAGTTTGCTTATAGACTTTCTGCAGACGATCGTACTCCGAGTAGTCACCTCGTCGCCGTACTGCCCGCATACGCTCTTCAAACCGTTGTCTCGCATCGCTTCGACTAATCGAGTCAAAGGTAAATCCTTTAGGAATATTGGTGGTAGTAACGATAAAAAATAACCGCTGGGCATATAGCGTTGCAAACAACTCCTGCCCTTCAGCAACCATGCACAGCCGGAAGAGTAATCCAAATGTCGGGTGATTAATATAGTTCTCTGTACTCATCCAGTGGCAAAAATGTGGATCATTGATGCGTCAGCCGTCCCCACACTTTAAGTCATCATGGGTCGCAACACTAGAGCTTAAACACGGTCAAAACTCTAAGGATTCCTTAAACGATCTCCCTTAATGATCACGAAATTAGGTATTTCTGCTGCATCTATGTGGTCAATCACCTGAAAATCAGATCAATTAGATGGGTTGCGTGAATAGAGAGAGTTGAGCTTGTCTGTACCCTATCCGCACTAATCATCTACCCTGACATCGGAGAGCATCTATTCGATGCTGCCTTTCAAGTCCTCTGTCATCGATGGGTGGCAAGTTGATGTAGCGCGAACGCCAGCCAACACTCATATGTCGTCGACTCGCTAAGTCTGGTTGACGCCAAGGTGTCTTTAGGATGCCGCTGCAAAGCGAATCTTCAAGTAGTCCTCTTCCATTTTGGCGCTTGCTGGATTCAACGCTGCGAGGGCCTGAGGTAGGACTAAGTTGCGGCGATGGTTACCAATACGGATATTTAATTCATCAGCCGACTTGCTGAGCTCTACCTGATTTTTAGGAATACCGGGAAGATACACTTCAAGACTGTAGTCGTTTCCCTGCTGAATGACACGCAGCGTATTTTCCTTGTAGAAAACTTGTGCTGGGTCGTCTTCACCGTAGAGGGTGTCTTTGAGTCGCTCTAGTGCGGCAATACCGCACATTTCCTCTGAGTAGAGGGGGATTTCGCGGACGGGCAACGGTCGGAAGTTTTCATAGATTTCATGGCGGTACTGCTGTTGCTGATCTTTCCACCGCTGAAAAAATGGATCTTGTACTGCATCTGGAATGATGCGGTTAGCAATGACCAAATCAGTCCCCACGTTGTAAAGGCTTAGATAGGCGTGGGCGCGCAACGACTCTTTGATTACCATTTTTTCTGGGTTGGTTACGAGCCGTACTGAGGTAGTTGTCGTGTCGGTGAGCACTTTTTCTAACTCAACGAGTTGTTCATAAAACTCGTAGGGCGCATCCATGACTTCTTTAGTTGGCAACGAGAACCCGGCAACGGGGCGGAATAACGGTTCGACCAGGGGGCGTAGTGCTGCCGATACAGCTTCAAAGGGTTTATAAAAGCGGCGCATATACCAACCAGCCACTTCTGGCAGGCTGAGTAGCCGTAAGGCGGTACCGGTTGGGGCTGAGTCAATGATGAGGACGTCGTATTCGGCTTCATCGTAGTGGCGCTTCATTCGGACCAGGCTAAAGATTTCGTCCATGCCGGGGAGAATAGCGAGTTCTTCGGCTTCAATTCCTTCTAGTCCGCGGGCTTGTAGTACTTCCGTGATGTAACGTTTGACGGCACCCCAGTTACCTTCGAGTTCCATCAGGGCATCCAGCTCAGCGCCCCACAGGTTGGGGCGTACTTGACGGGGCTCATGCTCTAGCTCCATGTCGAAACTATCAGCTAGCGAATGAGCTGGGTCAGTGCTGAGTACTAGGGTCTTGTAGCCTAATTCGGCGCAACGTAAACCGGTCGCTGCGGCGACGGAGGTTTTACCAACTCCGCCTTTACCGGTCATCAAAATTACGCGCATCATCTCGTTGCCTCTGCCTGGGTCAAAAACGTAACAGCTTCTTTACTGTATCGGGTTTGACGTTATTTCGCCGAGGCGGTGGGATGCTTTATTGGTCATGGAGTGGCCATCAACGCTACCGCATTGAGCTGTAACTCTTCCCATGATCCCGTATCTTGATACCGAGTATGGCCCTCTGCAGTGAATTGATTGAAGTGCAGTTAGACTTTAGAACGGATTGCGACGCGTCGTCATCATTTTGTAACCAATGCTCATGGAGCCCAGGGCAACACAAAACTGCCACAAGCTGGTGGGGCTCAAAACGATACGGCTACTAAAAAAGACAAAGACGATTCCAAAACCAATCGCGATCCAACCCAGCACACGCGCTTCACCTGGCAAAAAAATTACCGCAAAAATACCCAGACAGAGAGATATGACCGATAAATCAGCTGCAATTCCTCGCCACCAGGAATAAGGATGAGTCGTAAAAATAATATTTTTGCCTAGAAAGTATATGCCCACAGCCATGAGCGCGAGGCCTAGCAAGAAATAGAGCGATCGCATCTGACTAAATTTCTCCTGAAAAGGACAAGAACGGTTTTAGGGGTTGTTGTTTAAGTGGGGATCAGTGTTGTGGATAGCCCGAGCGATGAGCCAAGGGATACCAATGCCCAAGCCCAGGCTCATCATGAGCCAAAGCCATGAGTTCAGACTGCCGAAACCCCGAATATAAAAGCCTCGACGAGTAGAAGAGAGTAGAGCATCCCAGAGCAGGTGAGCACTCATGCCAACCGAGAGGCCAAGTGCACCATCTCGTAAGCTGTTCATGAGCAGAGTCGGCCATTGATGACGGGATGGCGATCGCCTCAGCCACAGCCAGAATCCTAATAATGCCAATGGCAGCAAGGTGGAATGGAATAACCAACTGCGATGAATGAGAAACCGTAACCTAGTGGCTTGATATAAGGGAAGATCCCAGTCTGGTACTGCCATGTAAAAAGCGGTATGGCTCAGGATGGGAATCCCCAATTTACGAAAAAAGAATAGTCCACTGGCACCCCACATCAACATAATCAGAAAGATGATTGGATTGATGCGTCTGGCCGCAATCCTCAGGTGGCGTTCTAACAGCCACCAAAAAGTAATGCCAACTCCTAGACCGGTGGCAAAGTGCAGTAGTTTATCGACCCAAGCGCTCATAGCGATGCTCAAAGTTGCGACGAACTTTGGGGACTAAAATAGCCGTATCCCGAGTTTTCCCCAATAGCGTTGCTGATGCACAAACATCAACGTTGATGGCAGCGAGCTCCGGAAGCGTGTGCTCTTGCGTCAACCACCCGATGCCAACCCAATCAACTATCGCCTGATTGAACTAGACCGCAGAATGAGTCAAATAGCTCATGCTGCGGTCTAACAATTGGCTAACGAAAGCCGTTAGCGTTTACGTAAGTCGATTACCAGCGACTAATAGGTCGCCCCAACTGTGGCGAGTTCTGGATTGGTAATCTTGGGAGCGATCACGGTCGCAGTTAAGTCAACTTCTTCCGTTAAATCGACACCATCCAGACAGGTGCCTGACAGATTGGCCTGCTGCAAATTGGCCCGCTGGATCTGGATGTCTGCCAAGTTGGCATCTTGGAGGTTGGCCCCTTCCAGATCGGTTGATTGGAGGTTGGCCTGAATCAAGTTGCTGCCGATGAAGCTGGCACCTTTAAGGATGGCACCCGTGAGATTAGCCGCTTGTAAATGAGCCCCGCTAAGGTTGGCATTGGTAAGGTTCGCATTGGCGAGGTTTGCATAGCGAAGGTTGGCTCGGGTTAGATTAACCCCTGTGAGATCAACGCCACTCAGGTCAGCTTGCCTAAAGTTAATACCGTTGAGGGCGCGATGACTCAAATCAACCTCATGTAAAATGACTCCAGTAAAATTGCGATCGCCACGGCTATATCTATACAAAAACTCTTGTACATTCATGGTGTTAACCTTGGTTTCTTATGGTTTGGGTTGATTAAAAGGTTGATGTTTGATGATTTATAGCCTTCAAACAGAAAACCTAAATCAAGAAAAACTGGTGAAAACGGTCAAGGATCTACAAGAAACATTCGAAAATTGATCTAAACACTTTCATCGTGTCAAATTAAAGGGTGTCTGTGAGGGATTGTTCACACTCCGCAAAGAAGTGAACAAGACTCAAGAATATTTTGCCAAAGTACTTTAATACTCTGCAGCTCGCGCTTTTGCTGTAATGCCGAAATCAGACAGAAAACTGTTTGAGGGCAGAGCGCGTGTGTGCTCTAAAGTAGGTGCCTCGATTTGCTGCTGAATCAGCGTTTTGGAAAATGACAGACTTGACAAGATAGAGTAGGCTGATTCACCACATCTTGCCTGTTTTCTGAAAATGCCGCTGCAGTTCAGAGACACCGCATGTGCGATTTCAGCAGCCTAATTGATGTCTTCTCTTCACAGTGGGAGAATGCTCGCGGTAAATTCACCAGCCTTTTACCGCGCTTTAATTGCGCTCATCTACAGTGGAGGCCGGTTGGCTTGCATTGAATGCACAACTTGCTGATTGCTGCAATCATCTCTGACCGATATGACTCAACAAAATTATTGGTTTTGAGAGGACTCGGGTGAGCCGTTGAGTGACCAGCGATAATCGATTTTCCGTCCCAATCGAACACAGTTTTCTTCGATTTGCCGCTGCTGTGATAGCGCTTTCCTCAGGGTAATGATGAGTTCATTGACTTCACCCTTGAGGTGAGGATCCTCATAGGCCGCAAAAAAGGTTTGCTGCTCTAATAGTTGCAGTAGCAACTCATAGTGAATATGGGAAGGCAGAGGAAGCGGCTCATTCATTAAGTTTGAGGCCTGGCAAGGGCCAAGGAGATAGGTCAAGGGTAGAGCGCGGCGATCGCCTGCTCTAGGTCAGCCTGTCGCATGAGTGATTCTCCCACCAAAATACCCTGCGCTCCAGAATTCTGAACTGCTGTGATATCGGTTGGTTTTTGAATGCCTGACTCGCTAATGATGAAGAGCTCTTTGGCTTGAATTTGCTCGCGACGCTGTTCTAGAAGGTGATCTGTCGTGTCTAAAGAAGTGACAAACGTTTCTAAATTGCGGTTGTTAATGCCAATCAGCTGAATTGACTCGATGGCTAGAACCCGGTCTAACTCGTCTAAAGTATGCACCTCAACGAGGGCTCGCATGCCGAGGGCTTGAGCAATTTTGGTGAAATAGCGTAAGTCTTCATCACTCAAAATGGCCGCAATTAACAAGACTGCATCGGCTCCTTTGACTCGGGCTAGATACATCTGATACGGATACACAATGAACTCTTTGCAGAGGATGGGGATATCAGTCGCTTGCCGGACTGCCGCCAAGTAATCAAAGCTGCCCTGAAAGAACATTTCATCTGTCAGGACTGAGAGACAGGTGGCACCAGCGGCTTGATAGGCTTGGGCGATCGCCACTGGGTCAAAGTCTTCGCGAATTACCCCGCGGCTTGGGGAAGCCTTTTTGACTTCAGCAATTAATGCTGGTTG